>JAKPIL010000084.1 GCA_029549845.1 bacterium | reverse complement strand
CAACCGTCGATACCGCCGTAACCGCCGAACCGCTTATGTCATCAAGTCGCGTCGAAAGCTGCGATGAAAGCTTCTCCACCTGCGAATCTAGATTGTACCGCTCAACAAAACTGCCAAGGGCGCCTTCACCGTTGCGCGTTTGGTCAATAAGTTCTGGCAATGCGCCTATGAAACTGCCCGTTTGCTTTGCTATGGGCGGAATAATTGCCACCAAAAACCCTACGAGCGTTAAAAGAATAACACCTATGGATATCCCAGTCGCAAGGGTACGACGGTTCTTCCGCTTCGAGGGAAGGCGTTTCGCAAGCCATTGTACTGGACCATTTAGGGCAAGACTGAGGAAGAATGCCACACCTATGAGCGTCAGTGTCCCGGCGCTTTGTTTAATAGCCAGGAGTAATAGTACGGCTATAACAGTCATGGTAATCACCCGTATGATGGTGTGTGAGGATATAGTTACTTCAAAGTCTGAGGTGTCTTTCGGAAATAATCTAGCCATAACTTGATTATGTCACGAAGCCCTACGTTTTTGCAAAGCTTGTTCATAGATTTGCTCAATTTTAGGCCCCACCGTTGCAATATCGTACTGCTTGACATGTGTTTTCTGCGCCGATGCAATTTGCTTCCTGTCTGACGTTTCTCGTAGGTGTTTCGCGAGCTTTTCAGCAAACGCCTTTGTGTTTGTAGGATCGATGAGCTGCGATTCAAACCCCTGCATAACCGACCGGTACCCTGGGTTGTCGCCTGCCAGCACAACACCTCGCGACGCAGCAAGCGCCTCCACCACGCTTATACCAAAGCTTTCGCCGCCAGTACTCGGGAATACGGCTATATCCGCACTCGCCAGAAAATCTGGCTTATGCTCCTCAGAAACAAACCCAACGAGCTCAGTGTGACGTATAAGTCCCCAGCCAGACTGTTCCAAGAACTTCTGCATAGCTGGGAGCAAAGGACCCTTACCACCAATCTTCAGCCGGAAATCTCCCTCGTACAGTTTATGCTCCAGCATATACGCAACTGCCTTGAGCAGCCATAGCGGTCCTTTACGCTCTACCAGTCTTCCCAGGTACACAATAGTTACGGTGCGCTCAGCGCTTCGTGCCTGCAGATAGCGCTGGGTACTGATGGGGTTTGGTATAACGACGCTACGAAACCCAAAATATTCTGCCGCAAAGGCCTGCGCCGGATGCGATGCACTCATCATGGCATCGAACCGTCGAGCGGTTTTTGTGTTTATTTTACCCAGCACGGCACTACCAGCACGAGCCAGTGCCCCGAATGGCAAAATATGGAACGTGCCAACTACAGCCGTAGTATCTGCCACTCGGTGAATCAGCTTTCCGGCCAGAAATGGACTGTATGGGGCCTGGACGTGCAGAATATCGAGCGAAAGGTCGTCGAGAACTGCCTGCAGCTTGCTTCCAGCAGTGGGCAAGGGTATAGAGAGCCGATTGCCATTAAACCGGACTTTGACATTTCGACTCAGGCTCTGAATATTGGCCATATCTGTTCGGCTGGTTTGTCCAACCAGGTAGTACACCTCGTGGCCATGCTCCGTGAGCCAAACGCCAACAGCCTGCAGATACTGCTGGACACCATCTGTCCCATCTAGCGATTCATCAAGTACGAAGCCAACCTTCACCCTGTTCTCTTTTCTCGTTGTATTGTACTGCGGCCTCTTTGCCTGCAATAGCTCGTTCATATGCGTCTAGATATCGCCCAGCTACCTTGTAGTACTCAAACTGTTTTACGTGCTTCTTTGCCCACTTTTTCCAGAGCTCACGCACGCCAACGTTATTCAGCAGTAGCTCCATCCTAAGCGCAAACTCTTTCGTGTCTCGTGGATCTATGAGCGATAGCTGGCCCAGCCCAGTCATGACGCTTTCGTAACCTGGGTTATTTCCCGCTACGGTTACGAGATTACTCGCCATAGACTCAAGCAAAACTATGCCAAAACTTTCTCCGTACAGGGCGGGCGAACAAAACAGATCGGCCGTGTGCAGTAGCTCCATTTTCTGGTGGTCCTCGATGTAGCCCATAAATTCAACGCGCTCAAGCCCAAGCTCGTCTGCGTAATCTTCAAGCTTTTCTCTGTCTACGCCGTCACCAGCTATCACGAGCCGGACGTTATCTGTCTTTTCCTCAAGCACCTTGTACGCCTGCATGAGGTACTTGACGCCTTTACGCTTTTCGAGCCGTCCAATGTACAGAATGGTTTTGACCTTACTCTCGACATCAGCCAACCGCGCGGGACGACGAAAATGCCCTACATGTATGCCATTTGGAATAATTTCTATGGGCTCATCGGTGAGACTCTGCAGATATTCAGCCGCAGCGTCAGACACGGCGGTGAATGAATGAATGTATTTGAGCAGTGGCTTTGTGTAGGG
>JAKPIL010000070.1 GCA_029549845.1 bacterium | reverse complement strand
AGACTGCGTGCAAATCGAGCATGAGAGCTGACGACGTTCATATTTGCCGGCGTGGCAGCCACCTTTTTCCCCTCACTCAGAACAGTAAGGAGCAGTTCTTTCATGGTGGTCTTGCCGTAGCTCCCTGCAATGGCAATGCGTAACCCGGGGTGATTGTGAAAAATCTGTTGTACGACGGTAGCCTGACGGGCCTCGCGCGGGCGAATAAACAGCACCTGACCACAGGCAATACCTATCGCCAGCACCTGCGCCCCAACCACCGGATACGAAATCATCACCGCAAGTCCATAGAAAACTACTTCCGGCAGTTGCCCTTGTATGCCAGCATACACGAGTAGTAGCCCCAGCACGAGCTGCGTCGCCATGCCAAGGCCAACGACTATGCGCAGTATGCGGGCAATCCTGGTCGGGTCGAGCGTGCGGCGGTACATGATTCGGCTAAAATCTTGCGTACGCCAGAACCAGCGTAAGAACGGCTGCGGCCGGTATTCAACGTTCTGGAGCATATATACGAGCAGCGTACTCGTTGGGGCAATGCCATACAGCGACCAAACATTCCGCCACACGTTTTTCACCCAAGAAAATCCTCGGTCAAACGCTGCACATCCACCGCAGCATCGAGGTGGATGAAATGTCCTGCGCCGGTAACTACCTCTAGGCGAGACCCTTCTATAACATTCTGAAGTTCCTGGCCAAGCTTGAGTGGGGTGGCTGTGTCGGCGTCACCATATACAAGCAGCGTTGGGGTGCTTATGTAGGCAGCGTCGGCGCGAACATCGTCGCGAACTATTTTCTTGAAGGTTGCCTCGAGATGTTCGGCTACGAGCAGGTCAGAACCAGACTTTTCGTACAGCTTGCGCCGCAAGCTTGTGCGGAGTTTTTTAGGCAGTGGCGATGAGACTGCTTTACCCACCTTGGCCATAACTTGCAAACCGCTGATGGCGCGGGGGGTGCGTACACCCGCGCTGGCGAGGAGTACGAGCTTATCTGCCTGGAAAATACCCTGACCGACGCCTCGTATGGCTATAGCGCCACCGTTGGAGTGGCCAATGACGGCGTAGGGTTTGACGCCGATTTTTTGTAGAAAATCATGCACAAACTGAGCGTAGCACATCAGGTTCCAAGCCTCGTGTGGAGCTTCTGTACCACCAAACCCTGGCAAATCCGGGATGATAACCTCATAGCGAGCACTCAGTGATTTCGCGAAAGCAGACCAACTCTGGCTGGTATCGCCCCAGCCGTGTAGGATGAGCACCGGCTGACCTTTGCCGAGCCGGGTGTAGTTGGTTGCGAGGTCCTGAACGATAACTTGCATACTGCTTATTGTAACCCTAGTTCGGCATTACGTCGAACAGTAAAGAGAGCGGTTTGTCTTTTCTGCCTGCACGTGAATAGTGCGAAACGATGCGCGCTTATGCTTTCTGGCGAAGCCACCATGCGCTTTGGCGGACAAGCTTGTTCGCGTCGCGCGGGTGAGCCAGCAGCAACTTCACAACTTCTTCGGCAAACACACCGTTTTGCGAGCCTTTCGCAAGAACGATTGCGCCTTCCTGTACATTTTTTCGCACAAAGGCGGCTGCTGCGGTATAGCTTGAGAAACTGTGAACCACACAACCCTTTTTCCGCGCGGTCGGCGCAATCCACCGCTCGGCGTCGCGCCCAAGTGTGACCACAAGGTCGAGCTTACGCGGGTCGCAGTAGCGGCCGACTTCCTCGTGGGCTTCGCGTGCGTACTCGCCCAGTTCGTTCATACTCCCTAGTACCGCAATCCGCTGCTTCGTGCGTGAGCCGTAAAGCACGTCTAGCGCAGCTGTAACTGCAACGGGGGTCGCATTGTAGGTGTCATCGATAAGTTTGGTATGTTTTATGCCGTCGAGGACCTGCATGCGGCCAGCAAACGGCTCAAGTCTCGCAAGCGAGCTTTCTATGGTCCGCCGCGGTACCCCCAGCATATCTGCAACCGCAGTTGCCGCCAGGGCGCACGTGGCACCCTGCACACCAACGTATCGCACATAGCTTTCCAGTTCTCCAGATGGCGTCTTCACGAGCAGTGTCTGCCCACCAAGGCTCGACTTACGCGAGGTAGCACGGTATGCATACGTCGCGTCTCCACGCATGCCATACGCGGTAAATTGACGCCCCAGGACATACTTGTTTGGCGTATCATCACCGTCTACGAGCACTCGTTTGCTATATTCAAATACCGCCGTTTCTTCTGCAGCAAGCGCGTCAAGTGTTTTGAAATACTCCATGTGCTCCGGTGTGATGGCAGTGAGTACCGTGATGTCGGGCTTTAAGTACGCAAACTGCCGCATTTGCCCAGGGCC
>JAKPIL010000058.1 GCA_029549845.1 bacterium | reverse complement strand
CGGAATCTTGGAAACGTGTGCGGTTACCTTCGTCAATTGTTCATTGGTGATCTTACCACTCGTCACCAAGAGTGCCAGGAGCGGTGTTCCGCTATCTTTAGACTGCTGTTTTAGCAGATCCAAATCTGCCCGTGTGAGAACTGCATCTTCAACAAGTTTATCTTCAACCTGCGTTTGCGCAGTAGCAGAGAGGATGCTCACGAGCTACTCCCCCTCCCTACTGTCCGTTGCTGTTAAATGGATTCTCGTTGGTATTGTTGCCAAGCTGGCTATTTTGCGTCGAGTTAATACTTTGCGAGTTAAAGAAGCGGCTGTCTGGCTGCTGAAAATCGGTTGAAATCTCATCGACTACTTCCGCAGTTTGTGTGCGCGACTTCGGTGTCACGAACACCTTACCAGATACAAAAAACGAGACGATACCACTCAAGAAAGCAATGACGATTATTGTCGCTATATCTTTTTGTTTCATTTGACCACCACTTTTCTTATGTTGAGAGATGTTGCTGGCTGATAGTATGTCTGGGCTTTAACAGCCAAGGTTAGTTCTTTTTGCTCGGCAGACACGTCAAGTGAGATGACCTGCATAGGGCGGATTGAACGCTCAAGCGCGCTGACAACATTTTTGATGCCGTCATAGTCTCCGGCGACCGTAAATTCAAACGGCATCACGATAGACTGCGGAGCTGGGCTCTCCTTAGTTGATGCCTGAGCAACCTCATCGTCCTTGCCATCTATCATGTTGATTTTGACGCCCTGGCTCGCAAGCAAAGCCTCTAGGCTCGTGGGAAGTTCTGGAAAATCGTATTTGCTTGGGAGGGCATCCAGTACAATCTTGGCGTTATTACCGTCTTGCTGCCCAAGACCCAACGGATTGCCTCCGAGTGCGTTCTGAGAGGTACTGGTGAACGCGGTGTAGGATTTTTTCAGCTTCTTAGCGGCTTCAATGTCTTTCTTCAGCATGTTCACGGCTTTACGTTTCTGGGCAATTACCCTGCCTTGGTAATCCGCCTGAGATACAAGTGTCTTTGTGGCAACGGCTGAAAACATCATTAGGAATACGGCCGTACTCACCATAATCACCACGGTCGTGTTTGCCTTGTCTATAAGGTTACGCTTTGTTGAAAGTATGTTTCCTGCTTTTGCCATAGTTAGCTCCCTGCTCCAAATAAGCTTGCTTCGTTAGTCGGGGTGGTGGTTGGAACAATCAATGTTATGTCGTTTGTGACTTTGAATATTTCAGGATCGTACTTGAGTGTAATTGTGAACGTTGCTCCTTTGTCACCACGGTCAAAGTTACTGAGCACAACTTCGCTAAAGGCTGGTTTCTTTTCCTTACTCTTGGCTGTACTGTACTTCGTTGCCTTCAGTGTGTTTGTGTACACGCTTATGGCGTCAAGTGTCGGCGCCTTGCCACCAAGTGACATTGTGTTCGTCGCGTAATCAACCGTTAGCTTCGTCAGAGTGTCTTGGACAGGGGTTACCTGCGCAATATACGCAAATATCCGGCTTGTGACTGGTTTTGTCTCGTGCAGCGTGGTGAGCGTACTTAGCTGTTTTTGTACCGTCAGTATCTTACTTAGGTCTTTAATGCCTCTAAGCTGTTTGCTATGGTCTTTGATATCGGCATTAAGATTATTCAGATCCTGCTTTTGGACAACATTGACGTAGAAAAATGCAAAGAGGAAAACCGCCAGCGCAATTCCGCCCGCTACAACAGACATGAACGACAGTAGGTACTTTGTTCGTCGCGCCTTGACGTATTCGAGCTTTATATCTGGGAGAAGGTTAAACTGAATCATTTATTCGTTCCTCTCCGCCAGACCAACTGCCACGCCAAACTGGTTCGACACTGCCAGCAGCTCATTCTGCCTATCGGCCGCAAACGCCACGTTGCGCCATGCGTTGCCTATCTCTACATTCACGCCAAACTTATTCGCCAAATACAGCGGAAACTCTGGGATCGTTGAAGCGCCGCCCGTAACTATCATGCGCTCAATTGGTATGTCTGGATACCGTGTCTGGAAAAACTTCACTGACTTATCTATTTCACTCACCAGCAGGTCTATGGTGCCTATGATGGCCTGGTATACTTGGCCTTCAAGCTTGTCTTTGCTTACACCAAATTTGTATACAAACTGCTGCGCCTGCTTATCGTCAATATTGAGGTTTTGGGTTGCCGAGCGTATCACTGCCTCTACGCCTGTGGGGATAGAGCGCGTCAGACGCGGCGCATCTGCCATAGTAATAACGAGGTCAGTGCTTAGCTGGCCCATGTCCAGAATGAGCTGTGGAGCCGTTG
>JAKPIL010000042.1 GCA_029549845.1 bacterium | reverse complement strand
TGCAGGGTTTGGTACAGGGTAAATTCCTCGTGCACGTAGGTGACTTTGCGGCGCATAACAGTACGTACCACGCCCGATTGTTTGGTAGCGACCAGGTCGTGCAGGTACAGCACGCCTACTATGTTGTCCTTCTTCGCCTCATACACCGGGAACCGGCTGTGGCCACTGGTGTGCAGCTCGCCCATAAGCACAGGCCCCACGGGCTCGTCCACCGCCACGCTTTTGACAACGCGCTTGGGCACGAGAGCATCTGCTACGGTCTTATCGCCAAAGGTCAGGGCGTGAGAAAGCATGTCGATTTCTCCGGGGGCAATCCTGTTATCTGGCTGGGCCTTCTGGGCTTCAAGAAGGGCGACAAGGTCTTCCTTTTCGTATAACCCGCTGTGAACGCGGAGCGGAAATAGCTTGCTCACGGCTCGTGCTATTCGGCCGAGAATGGGTTGCAGCCGCTCCAGCATCCATGCAAGTCCGGGCGATACGTGGACTGCCATCCACAGAGCCATCTTGCTGGCCCCGCCTCTTGAGTCGGTGAACAGCACGCCAGCAACCCCTATGACTATGAGGACTGGTATGGCCAGCCACGCGTCGAGCGCCCGTACTAGCAGCACGACGGCGCCGTAGGCACACAGCGCCGCAAGCCCGCCTAGCACTAGCTTGGCGCTTAACCCATACGAGACCGAACGGTACAGCAGAGCGGCAATCTCATCTCCGCTACGGGCGCGGCGCTTCAACTCCTTGGGAGTGACATGGCTAAATGCGCTGTAGAGCACGGCAAACACAATTGCCAAGGCTGCGCTCACGAGTCCAAGAATAAACGGTAGCATACCCATAGATTATAGCGCACCTGCGCACGATGCCCGCAGCCACCATTCAAGATTCACCACACTTTTTGCTCGGCCGGGTAAAAAGTGTGGTGAATTGAGAGAGTTAGTCGCTCTGGGGGCGTGTGTTCGCATGGGTACATGTGGTACCATAGCTAGGATTACAGGAGGAGATACACGTGGATAAAAGATTTTGGGCAATCATAGGTATAATTGTGCTGGTATTTGGCGGAATGGTGTTCGCTAGCAGCCAAAAGAAAGATACAGTCGTAACTGGTACAACCAGCCACTACGCTGGCAACCTTAAGAGTACGGTCACGCTGACAGAATACGGCGACTACCAGTGCCCGGCTTGCAGCAAATTCTACCCGGTTGCAAAAGAGGTAAAGGCGAAGTATGCCGATAAAGTACGTTTCCAGTTTAGGAACCTACCCCTGACCAGCCTTCACCCGAACGCCTTTGCTGGAGCCCGTGCCGCAGAGGCAGCCGACCTTCAGGACAAGTTCTGGGAAATGCATGACCTGCTGTACGAAAACCAAGACCCATACGGTCGAACTGGCTGGGTTGCAGACAAAGATCCGCTCACAAATTACTTCGTCAAGTACGCTACGCAGCTTAAACTTAACACAACACAGTTCAAAAAAGATTTTGCCAGCACCCCAGTGAATAACCGCATAAACGCAGACCTAGACGCATTTAAGGCGACCGGAGAGCAGATGTCTACGCCGTCTTACTTCATCAATGGCAAGCTTGTGAGTAGCTCTAAGCTAGTCGATGGCAACGGCGCGCCTTCGCTTGATAGCTTCAGCAAAGTCCTCGAAGACGCTCTCGCCGGAAAATAACAGGCCTCGTACCCATCCTTTTGGCGTAAAACAGCTTAAGCCTCCTTTGGAAGAATCACTTCCAAAGGAGGGCTGAGTACCGAAACAGAGCAATGTACCTCTAGTAGTGGATGTACTGCTGCCAACCTGGCCGTTTGACGCGAACGCGCACGGCAGTCGTTTCGTGTGTAAGTTTAATTGGTATGGACATATTTCTCCCTACGCCACCTGCAAGACCTCTTGCTCTCAAGTGGCGTTTTTTATTGATGTTTTTGTCTCTATCTGCACCTCGCCGTGCAAAATAAGATACTCACACTATAGCAATCTGCTTATGTCTCGGTCAAGCCATGTGCGTGGTAGTTTTTGCAGCAAGGTGTATCTGTTACAGGTACAGCCATTCCTGGGCGGCATACACTTTTACACTTGCCAGCAAGCCACGGACACCTCTTTTTTCCCGCAGCGCTGCGCGCACCTGGCTAGAACTAACCGCCGGGGCATGACTGTCAAAAAATGTCACCCTGAGCGGGGGCGGCAATGTTTTAAGCATCTGCTCTATGCTAAGCTGTGTTTCGTTTCCACGGCGACCAACACAAAGCTCTACCTGCTGCAAAAACCGTGCCACATGTGGCCACTGCGCCATGTGCGCAATAACATCCGATCCACACAGGTACACCAACTCGCTCTGCGGGAAATCGCGCCGCAGCCGCGGCAGCGTGTGTGCTACCGAAAACGTTTTGTCTTCAAGCTCAAGCACGTCCAGCTGCGTATACGGCCGGGTTGCCCGGCGTATCATGGCCACGCGGTGTGCATAGTGCGTCACGTGGCGTTTGCCGCGCGGCGCTCGCTCGGGCACAAAATACACTCTGTTGAGCCCTGCGGCCGTAGCTGCCTGCAGCGCAAACGCAATATGCCCTGCATGTACCGGGTCAAACGTGCCAGAGTATATGCCAACCCGTCGCTTCGTCTGGGATTGTCGTTTTACAGAGGAGGCCTTCACCCCATCCCCTAGCCGTAAGCGTGAAAGGTCGGAGCTTTCACGCATCGAGAGGCATCCCTTCGCAGCATTTGGTGATGTTTTTGCAGGACGGGCAGGCAAAATGACCATGCACTGGTTCTAGCGGATAGAAACTACACACCTCACAGAAAAGCTCTGGGGCACGCTCTTTCACCATCTCGGCATATGGGTCGAAGTCATCTGACATAGTGGTATTTTACCAGGTGTGTGAGATTATGCTGCCAATCCAAAATCACTTCTGACGGGAGCGCTTACCTTCTTGGGTGCAGCATTTGTCTGCTTCGAGGTGACGTCAAACTTCTGCCAGAAAGCTGGTGCAATTAGCCCGCCCAGGCCGTTCGCAGAATGAGTTATATTGGTCCCCCGCTTCTTCTCAAGCGATTTTTTAGGGCCACACCCGACAGAAATACCGCAGTGCATGCAGTTTGGGATAAGCTTTCCGCGGGGTCGCGTATTGCGATGCCCTCGCTGGCAGCGAAAACTGAGCGACCCGAATTGATCTGATTCTTCCTGAGACTCACCTTTCTCAGAAAGGATTTGCTCGGGAGTTTTCAGCGTACCATCTTCGTTAAACATCGATGTTTCTCCACCCGCCGCGCCGCTCGCGCACGATCCGGAAGCAGCATTCTTAAGAGCTTTATGCATAGATAGCTGCACGAGCTGTACATTTCCTCTGTCATAATGGAACCGTGCCTCCTCAAGGTCGAGTGCTGCTTTTGCACCAAAAACACGGGGGTCTATAGTGCGGTCGGTCAAAGCCTTATCGAGCGTGTGTTTTTCGGATATTTTGTGTAGCGCTTCCACTGCGTCTAGTGGCCCCTCTAGCGTCGGAGCAATGGATATAAGGTCGCTCACTATCTTTTGCACAGCAGGCTCGAAGCCCTGTTCGCGCTGCCGGCACAGCTGTAGGTAGCGTCCGTAATCTTGCCGCGGCACATCGCGACCAAAGAATGTTCCGCCTGCGAGGTCATCCCATACCTGCGCTAAATCTATCACCCCATTTGGCATACTGCTCTTTGGTATAAGGAGTACTCGGCTGATGATTTGCGCATCGTTTAGTCCGCGCCAGTCTTCGCCAAATCTCTTCCCAAAATCAACAGCTGTCTTGTGATCATACCGCTCAGAGCCATCGTGCTTAACACCGGCTATAAAGGCAGACTCCGTCGTAACGTCACCCTGCTCAACCGTCGTGGCCTGTATGGCCAGTGATTTTGAAAATGAAAAGAACCCCAGCTTATCCAATGTCGTATTGTCAGCATTGGGACAGAGCGACACGACTACCGCATAGTTTTCCTCGAGCAAGCCACTACGCCGCAGCAAGTCGATATAGTACATGTTCTTTGTCTCAGCTCTGACGCGTGGCTTCATAAGGGGGTTAGCGTTAGCATAGCGAAGCGTATTTATTTGAGTTTGCTCGCTCGTTTGCCCGTGCTGCTCTATCTGTCCACGCCCATTAAGTCGCTGTCGAACCTTCATAATATGCCCGGCCTTGAAGGTCCTTTCAATGACATCTGTACGAGCATTTTCTTCGATGAACGCCCTGTTGCCAGAGCGGATTGCTTCGTACAGTGTTGGCTCAGAGCTAATCATCTCAGACGAGAGGGCAATATTACCGACACGTTTTATAAGCTCCTGTGCCTTTACGGCCGCGTCGTGTTCAAGCGATGCAAGACGTAAAGCGTCATTCTGCAGTAAATCTGCCTCCATAGAGAGCAGAACGCCGTCTAAAATCGGCTGATACACACCCTGTCTTTCATGAGTCCCGGCTGCAACGGCCATAAAAATACCCTCGGTGCTTCCGAGGGCAAAAAAACGAACACATAGTATAGCTATGCGTTTGCTTCTGCTCGGAAGGCTTTACAAATCGTGTCTGGCTTTGTGAGAGGATTATCCTTTCACATTTACAGTTGCGGCACAGCTGAGGAGTTTCACCCCATTCCGATTTTAGTTGTTAATCTTTGAAGAGACTATATAGAGTCTAACACGTGTAACATTACGCTAGATATAGTAATTTTTACGCGGGGCGGTGGCTGCTTACTCGCGCGGGAGGTGCTCACGCAGGGTGGATAGCCGGGCGGCGAAGCTTTGCGCTACCCCTTCTAGGCCGATGACTTTGAGCGCCACAAGCACAATGGCGATATCTTCTGCCTGTTGCTTTGTGGGCGCCGCCTGAGCTTCGGCATCGGCGAAGAGTTTTTCGACCTTGCTGACGAGCCACTTTTCTTCCGACTCTTTGATTTCGTTGGTTAGAAACGGCGTTTTGGCCTCCGCCGCAGGGTTGACCACCTCCAGCGAGCGGGCACTGTGATCACGCTTTACCAGGTGCCCGCGCTTGATGAGGTTCCCCACGTGCAGCGCCACTGTGGCGACAGAAGTGTATTCGAGCCCACCCATGATCTCGCGGTAGCTGGGGCTGTAGCCGTGCTCGGCGATAAACTGCTCTATAAACCCAAGTAACTCGGCCTGCTTTTTGGTAGGACGAACCATTTTAGCCTGGGATGGCTCTGCAACAGATGACGGTTTCACTTGGTTTGTTTGCTTTTCGTTCATGATCCTAGTATACGCCAAGTTCCGATGGGTCCTGCGGTAACTTGGACGCAATCTTCTTTAGTTAAAATTAAATCATCTATCGAAATGATTGACAAATATTTAATAATGTATTGACATACTGCGTCAAACTCTCTATAATGGACATTGATGGAATGCGTGCACTGGTCCTTGTTGACCGATTCGTGCAGAGCGCCATCTTTTTTATTTATTGAATTTTATTTCTTTTACCCTGAACTTGACCCCGTTCTTCACCCTGCGATCGAGGTCTGTCGATAGGGCTGGAACGTGTATCTTATTCTGGATGTGTTTTACGAGCTGTAACTTTGCCTTATCTGGCTTGACTAACCCCTGATCAATCTTAAATGCATATGCTACGGCGCCAAGCAAAACATCAACAAGCTGTATTTCTGTGACCGCATGCGATTCGAGCCGGATAATACTGCTCACAGCGTTACGCCTGGTAAGTTGTTTAATTTTTGATTTCATATCTCTCTCAAAATGATTCGCTTTAGACGTGGATACGTCGTCAGCCAGCAGCGTCACATAATCAGAGTAGCCCGCTCCCATAAGTGGAAGCGCTTCTGCGATCAATGAACCACAAAACGAATTGTAGGCCTTATCGTGGTCTCCTTTGAAATATGTAGCTATATCCATATTCTCTTTGTCATATACATATGTCACGAAGGCATTATGGGGGACTTTGAAAAACTCGTCCACAAGGGCCTTGTAGTAGAGTATGTTATGCGTACCAACTGAACTAAATTTAAACTCAGTGTGATAGCGAGCCCGATTACGAAAATTTATGAGTTCACGATGAAGCTGATTAATGTTCGGGGAAAGGATGAGCCCAAGTCCAAAAAACTTATCTTTTGTTCTGAGGAGGCCGGTTTCATCAAGATAGCCCTGCAAATCGCGGCGTGGCTTAGGACCAGTGAGACCTGTTTCAGTTTTATCCATACCAATAATTGTAGCATGGAAATTACAATTATTGTAATTTTATGCTTTCTGCCCGGAAGACCCAGTGTTTGTACCAGAGCCATTTCCAGATGGTAAAGAAGCCGGCTGCAAGCCAGAGGCCTATGAATGGAGTGACACCGAGCCATTTGAGGCCACCAACGATGGCGTAATCTATGGGGATATTGATGAGGCTGAACGGCACATACTTTTTGAGCACTTTTTTGTGGCCCTGCTCACGAGCAACTTCATTGAACGCCAGATAATGCTGCACAAGGTAGTTCAGTGACCAACCTATGAGGTCGGCTATACCTTTGGCAATGAGCCAGTGCCAGTGGAACACGCCGTACAGAAGTGCAAACACAGCGTACCCACTTGCAAAAAACACCGCCCCACCAAGGTTGTAGAGCATGAACTGCCTCGCAGTTTTAAGGAGATGACTGGTAACCGGTGACTGTGGAGCTTTATGTTTCATGCGTAGGTCGCTTTGTGGCTAATGCAATCGCCGCCAAACCCCAGAATAGGTACACAAGGGTGACATCGGACCAGGCGTAAGACAGTATATTGACAAACGTTAGGCCGACAAACAAGGCAAAGAGCATGTGGCTGAAGGCTGATTTCTGGCGGTATAACAACATTGCGACGCGGTACATAAAAAGTAAAAGCAATCCTAGCCCTAGCCAGCCTGTTTCTTGCGCAATACCTAAGAAATAGTTTTCGCTGTTGCGTGACCCGGCTTGGCTGTACGCCGAGGCAGGACCGGCCGTGCCGAGCCCCCGACCAAGCGGTTCGTGGGTAACATCACGCATGCCGTTCTGCAGAGCAGCAA
>JAKPIL010000194.1 GCA_029549845.1 bacterium | reverse complement strand
ACGCTTTAGGCGCAAGCGGCCGAGCGTGGTTATTTCTAGGCCATTTTGATAGTTCTCTGCCAGCAGCTTCTTGCTTTTCATATACGCAAGCACACGCTGAATTTCCCGCTCTTGTGCGCGTTTGTCTAGCAGGTCGAATGCCTTTTGCATGGGTTTGTCGAGTCCAATGAGTGCATTTGGAGCGATGACGACCGCACTCACAAGCGTACCCATCAACGCTACACGGAGCACTTCGTCTACAAGCGCACTTGTCCATGCATTTCTTGCCATGTTTTAGATTGTACGGCCGGACAATCTAAAACACAAGGGATGATATAACATACAAGAAAGGTCTAGTGGATGGATACCGATGGGCAAGGAACGAGAATGATAAATGTGGTGATTGTCATGAAATCTTATGACAATAGTTTCTGCTCCTACCCTACCCTTACCTTGACTCTGCCCCTTTGAAGGCGCTGCATGTGTTTCGCGCCCAGTTGCGTGTATGCATAAGTGCACGTCGATTCTGCGACTCACTCGTTATTCAGGGCCTACTACTGCGCCAGCCTAGAATTGCCACCACCGACACCTCTGGCGAGATAAAATGCGAACACTGAGCACCACTGGTTCGCACGGGATACCATCTTGCGAAATAATGGGCTTTTGAGGGCTGCAAGCCTAGGCATAGCCCTACCCCAAAAAAAGCCAACTGCCGGGCGGCCTGTACCGCAATAGCACGGGCGGGGTTTATACTGCTTCGTCGTCGCTTTGTTTGAGCGGACGCTTTTTGATAATTTCGTAGCGCTCACCAGTGAGCGGTGATTCCCAATAGTCTTCATTGATGATATTGACGAAGGTGGTGAGACTTTTGTCGTCCATGATGATAATCTTCCCTTGGTCATCAGGCATAAGCTCAAGATCCATATCTTCGGCGTATTCGAGTGCCTTTTCTTGGGTGACTTTCCCAACCTCCAGCTTTTGGAGCTTCTGGATGAGCTGTTTCTTGCCCTTCAGGAGTGCGTTTAGACCAACGCCCTCAGGGAAGCTCAGGCCATATGCCTCCATAATCTCGCGCACCTTGGTCTCGGCTATAGCCGATTCCTTGGCATCATAGCCGAACAGTGTTTTCAGCTTGCCTTGATTGAACACGTATAGATCCTGGTCGACGATAAGTAGCTGCGGGTCGGTGGGCAGTCGCAGCGCGGCTTCGGCGTCGAACGGAACAAATTTGTCAGCGCGCAGCATCCACCCCTGCTTACCTTTCATGACTTGGGACTTTGGCAGGACTTTGGCAAGGTAAAATGGCTTGTCCATTTCGGCATGACTAACGCGCGCCAGTACACCCTTCATATGGTTTATATCGTGCTCTTCGTCTTTAAAAAGCACGATCTCACGCTCCTGGGTCTTCAGCCAGCCAAGCGTTTCGCGTAGTTTCTCTACCTTGAAAACTTGCGTGCGCTGCAGAACATTCTGCTCTGCCTCAGCATCTTCAAATCCACGAACTATCAGCCCCTTCTCTGCCCCTTCGAGCACATAGTCGAGCAAGTCATCGATAAATATTGGTTCCAGCTGTTTTCTAAGCCCTTCAGCCATAGCCGTCCGGTAGAGCACGTAGTTTTTTGAGATAAAAAACAGCTCAATTTTAAGCTCATCTTTGTACTGCACAAGGTTGTTCGCCCAGGCAAAGACGTCGGTCTCCTGGTAGGCATCGATTTCTTTTTGTACTTCGGCTTCTAGGGTCGCGGGTTCTTCATTCATAGCAGCTATTGTAGCACTAGAACTGGGTCGCTGGCTGTTGTGTTATCGTCTTTGAGCTGCGTAGTGTCTGCCAGGAAACGCTCTGGGTACATGACTGTCTCAAGAAAAATCATCACATAATGTCCATGGACCGTTTCGTGCAGGATACATTGATTACCTGCTTGCTGCTGTGTTACTTTTTGCGGCCAATAAACATTTTTAGGAACCCAAGCAGCAGCATGAGGAGCCCCGCGTTCTTTTTGCTGAACATGCCAGAAACAACATCACCAACGCCACCATCACCCTTGCCCGACTTTTGGCCAAGCAAAATACTGGCTAGTCCACTTACGTCTAGCCCTTCAGATTGCTTTTTTTGACCAAGCTGGCCAAGCACTATCGGCGCCAGTGTCGCCAGTATGTCTCCCGCTGCACTGCTGCTCACACCTGCGTTTTCGGCGACAGTATCCGTCACTTTTTCTGCCTTGTTGCCAAAAATATGTTCAAGAATTTTTCCACCGTCTGCTTTATTTGCCCCGCTCCCTACGGCCTCTGCTAGGTCAGCCAAGATTGAACCGTTGTGTTTTTTCGTAACAGCAGCGTCAAGTTGCTCGGCGCCCTTGCTGCTACTTGCTTCTTGTTGCAGGCCGCTCAGGATTGCGGTGAGTGCTGCGTTTACAGTCGAATTTGTCTGATTTGCGTCAAGACCATTCTGGGAGCCAAGCTTCTCGGTGGCTGCGCCAGATAGTTGATCGAGTAGGATTTGTTTAATATCCATCGTTATTTCTCGCAGGCGATACCATCGCCGTCACGGTCAAGTTTACTCTGGTAGCTCGAGTCGCTCCGCTTGATATTGAACACGCCCGCTTCAAAGGCAGCCGTACAGTTCTGGAATTGTTTTCCGTTACTTGGTTTGCTGGTTGTTTGCGCCGCAACTTTCTTTTTGGCCTCAGCCGACGGTGTATTTAGGGCGTCTGCCTTCCCTGCAACCTCGCCGTTGGGTAGTGTCTGACGCGGTGAGTACTTACCATTGACGTTTGTCTGTGATGGGTTTGTCAGGACAACGCCCGCAGAGACCGCCCACGCTACGGCAATACTCAGCAACACTTTGGCCCAGGGGCTCTTTTTAAAGCTTTCTGGGTCACGTACATACCAAATGAGGGCTGCAACAATTGGGATGATAGGCAGCACAATGAGCCACAAAAGCCACCCAACAATGATGGTGCGCGCAGTAGTCCAGTTCTGGTACTTGTTACGCGTCAGTGGAAACCGCGACACGATCCACACCGCACCGCGTAGGAAAAATCCCGGGTGTTCGTAGGCATTGCGCTCCTTTAAAACCCGCGCATCACTCGTGGTTGCGCTATAGTCGGTTTTATCAACTTGATCAGTTCTTTTGAGTTTATGTTCAGACATGATTTGCTCCTTATATCACCCTATCGTCTCAAATGTAACACAGTTTTTACTCGGCAAACAGCTTTTTTACACATCGGTTACCAGATTATCGCGACTGCGTAACTCGTTCACCTGGAAGATACCATCTGACTCCTGTTTGTATATGATTTCGTGTGGATTCATGAAATAGTCATTCGAACCGATAATCTGATAGACGAGCTCGGCGCGTGCATCGGGTCGCGTATGAAACGAGTGCCCCTGGTAAACCAGAAACTCGGCTGCACCATGCGGCGAAAGGTTTCGATCAAGCTCAACCGTCCGCCCCAGCAAACGAATTTTATCTAGTTGGATGTCAAAGTGAGAGGCGTTGTGAATGTGCACACGCAACTCCGAGTGGTCACCGTTGTGGTGAAAATGCGCATCCGTTACTTTAACGACTGGGTAAATCTTGCGACCCGACGACTGTAGGTATGGGTTGGTGCCATCAGGCGTATTCGTGTCGTGCCCAGCAGCGGCCTCACCGCCTCGCTCTGTTTGCGCTCCCTCAAAAGCCGGTCGGCCAGACAGAATTCGCTTCAAAACTGCAAACGTGCCGTTGTTTACGCTAGGCTTTTTTTGATTGTCCTGCATATCTATACCCCGCAGATTATTATGCTCGGCGCAAACGCCGTTTTACTGGTCGTGAAATGCGTCGCCGAAACACGCCACGTAGGAACTCACCCGCAAGGTAGTAGTGCGGGAACACCGTTACGACCATGAGCGTGCTCGAAAGCAGGCCAAACATCAGCACCACGGCCAACCCCTGCCAAAACGGACTGGTCAACGCAAGCGGGATGATGGAGACTATGGCCGTCAAGCTGGTTGCCACAAGTGGGCGGAACCGTTCAGCCAAGGCTGCATGGGCTGCATCTACCGGGTTCATACCTGCCCGGCGTGATTGGTTTGCGTAGTCGGTGAGCAATATGGTGTTTTTGATGCTCAGGCCAATCAGCGCAAAGAAGCCAAGCATCGCGAAGAAGCTAAAGGCGTTGTTGGTCAGCCACAGCCCCAGCGTAATACCAAACAGGCTGAATGGTATAGCCATGAAAATGAGGAGCGGCTGCAGCAAGCTGCGGAACTGCGTCGCAAGCACTAGGTAAATAACCGCTAGCACCAGCGGGAAAGCGACTGCCAGCGTTTTGAAGCTATCTTGGTTTTCACTTTCCTGACCAAAATTGAAACTCAGCGCATCTTTTGGCAGTCCATAGCTTGCAACCTTATCGGCCGTAAAGTTTTTTTCAACAGCTTGTTGCGCCGCAGTCACCAAGGCCGTGGTGTCACTATCGACAAACCGCGCGGTAACACCTATGAATGCCTCGCCGTCAGCCCGGGTAAGTACATCGGCATTATCCACCGAAACCGATTCAATGTTGATTTTGCTATTGTCTATCCGTCGAACATCGGTCGTTCGCAAATACGTTGCAACGTCACCCGCCAGCTTTTCTGCAGCCGGCCGATTCACGTTAGCCGAAATGCGTGCCGTAAAATCCGAGGCCGGTGGGCCAGCCTCAATGGTAATGACACTAAACTGGGCCTGTCCAAAGTCCTTAAATTCGGCTTTTAGTTTGTCGATATATTGTGGGGCGGTTGTTTTCCGTTTGTTGTAGTCCTTCAGGTCTATATAGAACTGTGCGCTCTGTGCGGTTGCCTGGCCATAGTTAGCCCCCGACACAAAATCCTCACCGAGCACGCTTTTGACTTTTTGCATCGCAACATCGTTTATAACCTCGGCCTCGGCTACTGTCGTTCCGGTTGGGAAGCGCAGTATGGTTGCAATTTGATTGGTGTCTTTAGACGGCGGGAAGATGTTGAACGTTACTTTTTGGAACAAATATCCACCGGCGCCTATAAACATAAAGCTAAGGAATATGGCCGCTAAGCCTACACCAAAAAGCTTGCGCCTACTATGCTGCGCCCACAACATAGGTGTAGCCAACCGGCGCGCTATACGAGCCTCAAAGTCGGCCGCCAGCTCATGCTCTGCCTTTGCACCAATGTGTTTTTTGCCGAGCATTATGAACCGCGCATAAAACGGTATGAACACAAGCGCCACAAGCAAGCTAATGACCAGCGCCGATATAATCGTGATGGGCATAACTCGTATAAAGCCGCCTAGTATGCCACCCACGAACAACAGCGGTGCAAAGCTGAGCGCCGCCGTGGAGGTTGCCGCTATCATGGCGCGGCCGACCTTCCCTACCGCAGTTTTTACGATATCGCGCGCATCGTTTTTCCGTTTGCGCTGTGCGTCGAGAGCTTCCACTACGATGATGGTGTCATCGACTATGAGTGACAGACTGAGAATGAGCGCAAATAGCGAAATTGTATTTAGCGTATACCCAATGAGCTCCAGCACGCCAAGCGTTGCAAGGATGACCGTTACCATCGACAGCACCGTGATGACAGATGCGCGCACCGCAATCACTATCGAGCCTATGACCAAAACGGCCAGCAGCCCCTCCAATAAGGTTTTTTGCAGCTCACTAATTTGCTGTCGAATACTCGGGGCAAAGCTCGCGCTCACCCGCATACCATAGCCTTCAGCTTCGCTGCTCTGGTTGTATGCATCGACAGCCGCCTGTAGCTGG
>JAKPIL010000191.1 GCA_029549845.1 bacterium | reverse complement strand
TGGACATTTATAGTAGCAGTCGGCTACGGCTACCAAACCGCCGGCGAGAACCTCGCCTACGGCTTCACTACCGCACCAGATACAATCACAGGCTGGATGAATAGCCCAGGACACCGCGCAAACATTCTCAACACAAGCTTTAGTGAAGTAGGCTTTGGTATGGCAAATTCACCGAATTACCAAGGGTCTGGTCCGCAAACGGTGGTCGTAGCGATGTACGCTCTCCCCACAGGTGGCGCAGCTCCAGCCCCAACGCCCGCACCAACACCCGCACCGGTGCCGGCGCCAACACCTACGCCGACACCAGCGCCCACGCCTACACCCACACCCACGCCAGCCGCTTCATCTGGTGGCGGAAGTGCACGGGCTGTCGAGCAAGCGCAAGAACCAGTCCCGGCGGAACCCACTGCGGCCGAGGAGCCAGCGCCCACTCCAGTGGCAACCGCGCCAGCAACCAAACAGGGTGACAGTGATGTAGTTGCCAAGGCCGCAGACAGCGTCAGCCCAGCAAAGGTAACTCGCCTGCAAGTGCTTACTGCCAGCAATGTGGCCTGGAGTCAGTTTGCTGTTAGTATGCTCACAACCATTGCCCTGCTTGCGTTCTTGCTCCGACACAGCCTTGCTTGGCACAAGGTATTACGCCGCGGCGAACGCTTTATACTGCACCACCCCTTGCTCGATATACTGTTTATCGCCGTCGCGACACTTGGCTTTGTGCTACTCCAAACATCCGGCACCATACGCTAAAACGCTCCTCGTATTCCCCTATGGGTGTCACAGAGTACACCCGCTCTATACGTCAATAATGCCGTCGACTACTGCAGTTTGACGTTATCGGCGCCAACGAGCGCAATCAGGTCTGCCAGCACTGCTTCGTTTGCATTTATTCGCGTCGGAAGCTTAACGGCCTGCTTGGCATGATCGGGACCAAGCACAAGCACAACCTCGTGGTCACCACTTGTACGGTCGACGATTGCCTTCAGTTCAGAGAGGAGCCCTACGTTCTCGCTGTTTAGGAGGCGCACGTATAGCCGTGGTGTTTTTTCCTGCGGTATTTCCGAAGTGGTGGCCTTGGCCTTCTTTGTGCCTTTAACGGGTTTGGGGACGCGCGCCTTGCGGCCAGTGGCTTGGTATGCTGCGGCCTGTTCGTGCGTGAGCTCACGGGCGTCATCAACCAGTATTTTCACTTCGTCGCCCGCATTGCCATCGCGTCCTTTGGTGCTCAGTTTTCCGCGTATGAGGACTATCCTGTCGCGCTCCCACAGTCCAACCGTTTGCTGGTAGGCCGAGGGAAAGAGTACTGCCTCTATGTCACCAAATTCGTCTTCGACTTTCACAAACGCCATTTTCTGGCCATTTTTGGTCGTAATCTCGCGCGCTTCGGTTACCGACCCGCCTATCACGACAGCGCGGCCATCGTGCTCTGGTTTCAGCACATTTAGTGGAGTCGTTTTCTCTGCCAACAGGGCGCTAAACGCTTCAAGTGGCTGCTGGCTCAGGTACAGCCCCAGCAGTTCACGCTCCCACAGCAACAGCTCACGGGCGTTATGTTTGTGCTCTGGTGGTAGGAGCTTGAGTGTGGGCTTGGCGGTCGCCGCGTCATCGACGAGGTTACCAAACAGGTCTGTCTGCCCACTGGCCTTTTCCTTTTGCAAACGCTGGCCGTAGGCCAAAATAACATCCATATTGTGAAGCAACGTTGAACGGTCATCAAACGCATCAAATGCACCCGAACGGGCCAGGCTTTCGAGCGCTTTGCGGTTTACGACTCGCAGGTTTACGGCGGCAACAAAGTCTTCTATGCTTTTGAACGCACCCGCTTCACGCGCTCGTACAATTTCTTCCACGGCGCCCTGCCCCACGTTTTTGATGGCATTCATCCCAAAACGACTGGCGTTTTTCTCCTTCACCACGGCAAACTCGCCAAACGATTCGTTTATATCGGGCGGCAGTACCTGCAGGCCCATTTTTTTACACTCGGTAATTTCTATGCTCAGGCGGTCCGTGTCATCGAAGTCACTGGTCATCAGCGCCGCCATAAACG
>JAKPIL010000189.1 GCA_029549845.1 bacterium | reverse complement strand
TCATGGTGCGCAGCACGCTCCGCGCGAGCGAGGTGCTCCAAAAGGAACTGCAAAAGTTTGTGAGCGAGGGCAAGATTACCGTGCACCTTGCAACTACCACCGATGAAATCGTTGGTGATGCAGATAACAAAGTTGTCCAAGTGAAGGGAACAGATACCAAAAGTGGCAATGAGGTGAAAATAGACACCGACGGCGTCTTTGTGTTTGTGGGGCTTAAGCCAAACAGCGAGTTTCTGGGCGGGCAGCTTGAGACCGACGAGATTGGCCTTATAAAGTCAGACGAAAACCTTATGACCAGCATGCCTGGCGTGTTTGTAGCCGGAGATATCCGCTCGTGCGCCACCATGCAGGTAGCCAGCGCAGTAGGCGAAGGCGCCACAGCCGCCCTCAAAATCCGCGAATACCTCGAAGGCCACCACATAAACATCCAGGAGCAAGTATAATGTCAGGCGCCGAACAACAAGGGGGAACTCCGCACGGTCCGATCATGGACCAAGCACTTGCCGAAGCTGCTCGCACGGCAGCAGAGCTTCCAACCAAGCCTCAACCAGGCTGTGTCGCCGGAAAAGCCGCCGTTGCTAGCGAAACACAGGTCGGTGATGGTAGGGACATACCTGACACGGTTGTTTTGGGCTACGACTGACGTCGTAGGCTAGGTTACTCTAGGGCGCGAATAGACCAGTCGGCACCCTTCGGGTCGCCGCTATCATGCTGTTGGAATAATGCATCATACCACGCGCAACTTGCGAGCGCGGTTGGTGCGAGGCCTCGAACAGAAGCTGCAGAGACTTCACCGTGTTCTAAGGTGCTGCCAATGACAAGGATTGCTTTTGGTGGAGTAGCCATGCGCGCCCAGAGTACGTTACGGATAGCACCAATAGCGGTAGTGGATTCGCTGGTTGGCAGAAGGGCTTGTTCGTCTGGCTTGGCAATCTCTGCTACGGCGTCCACATAGGCAACTTCCGACAGGTGGGCCAACGTTGTACCGGGTTTGAGGCACGCGGCAAAATCACTCCAGAAGCGTTCCCGCTCAGGCGTAGAGGGGTTGGCACCAAACATCCTGTGGCCGGCCGCTACCGTCAGGAGGCCCCTATATCCGAATGGAATATCTCCAGCCCCTCTATAAAAATCAAGTATAAGGGTGGGGTTCGTGTTTGCTGTGCTTGGTGCAATGAGGCTTCGATTCTGAACTTCCTGAAGGGTAAGCCCTGCGGGAAGCTTCTCGCCAGTAAAGTTCTTTATTCTGTAGATGCTCATGCAGGCAGCATAGTTGAGGATAGCTTGCTATGCAAGCATGAGCGTTATAAATCGGTGTAGCCGCTGTAGTAGTCGTAGATAATGCGTTCACGGGGGACTCCGGCGGCTTCTAGCGCTGCGCCCAGGGTTTCTACAAAGGTTTGGCTGCCAGAGAGGTAGATGAGACTTTGAGGCCCAGTGTGCGCCAATATTTGCTCGGTAGTCAGCCGTGCGGGATAGCGTACATCAACACGCGTAATACCTGGTATTTCACCTGGGATGAGGTTTTCTAATCTGTCGTCTTCACTTCGTCTCGCCCACAGCAGCGTAATTGAGCGTGAAAGGTCGGAGCTTTCACGCTCGCGGAGCATGGAAATGTAGCTGGCGATGCCTATGCCCTGGGCTACAAAAACGAGCGGCGTGGAGGCAAGTCGTGGGAGTACTGCGTCGCCGTGGGGTTCATCTATGAGCATACTGTCGCCGGGCTGGAGAGCCGAGAGGGGCTGCTTGTATACACTTAGAGGTGCTTCAAGCCGGGTAAGCATGCGAATAGCCGGTTCGGACGGGTGCGAAATAAGCGTAAAGGTGCGGTGCTGTTTGCCGCGCGGGTCAGCTACATGGAAAGGGAAAGTGAACCGGGCGTATTGCCCGGGGACGTACTCGACCGGCTTTTCTGGTATGAAGCAAAACTCCCAGACGTCGGGTGCTCGTTCGGCCTTGGCTGTAAACGTGAGGCGCGTCATTTTTTCTTAGAGAATAAGTCGGGACGGTCGGTTATGATGCCGTACAGGTATGGCTGCCACCTTTTGGCCTGTGAGGGGTTATTGACGGTGTAGGGGGTGAGCTGGTAGCCACTGCGATGCATTGCCTTTAGAAACCCCACCCATAGCCAGCGCTGGTTCATGCTAATTCGTTTGGTGCCAAGGGACCGGGCGCGGTGGCCGGCGCGTACGCCCGACCATTGCTCTAGAACGACGAGTTCTATGAGAGGAAAAGCGTGCCGTATGGCGCTGAGGACCTCAAAGTCGTACGAGGCAACGGCGAATTCGCTGAGTTGCCAGCCACGGTGAAGGCGGTCTTTTATAGCGGCGATGGTCTGCCTAGTAGGGACGCCTGGTTTGATTTCTATCATGATCCCGCAACGGTGTTTGGTGGCACGGATGGCGTGGTCGAGTGCGGCGAGGTCGCTTTTATGACGGAGCAGTTCGGCGTAGGTGGTGTGAGCGATGATAACCTCGCTCCCGTCTGGGTCTATGACGGCTGGGTCGTGGTGCAGTACGGCCACACCGTCTCGGGTGACGCGAACATCTATCTCGACCATGTCGACGCCGTATTCTATGGCTTCTTCAAGGCTTGCGATGGTGTTCTCTGGGGCGAGGCCGCGCGCGCCGCGGTGACCAATGATTTTCATGCTACTATTGTACTATTAAACTGTGTCATTCCGAGCGAAGTCGAGGAATCTTCTCGAACACACAAGGAAGATCTTTCGACTTCGCTCAAGATGACAAGGCATAGAATTAAAGGAGGACTTATATGGCAGATTTTAACGTAGTACTCGAACCGGGCGATGTTGACGCTGGGCTTGTAAACACCGTGGTAGAGATTCCACAGGGTTCGCGGCTGAAGGTGGAGTGGGACCGCAAGCGCGCGGCGTTTAAGCTTGACCGCGTAGAGCCACAAATTTTCGCAAAGCCATGCAACTATGGTTTTATTCCGCAGACGCTTGATGAAGACGGCGACGAGCTAGACACGCTTATCATTTGCCCAGAACCGCTCGCGACCGGCGTATGGCTGGAGGCGCGTGTGATAGGGGTTATGCAATTTGAAGATGACGGGGAAGTCGACGATAAAGTGGTGGTAGTACCGGCAGATAACCGCGATGACGACCGCATAAACTCACTTGACGATATTCCGCAGTGGGTCCAGCAGGCCGAGCACCATTTTACGCACTACAAAGACCTCAAAAAGCCAGGCTCCACCAAGGTGCTTGGCTGGGGCGATGCCGAAGAGGCGAAGCGCATTATAAAAGAATGTATGGCGCGCTACGCAAAATAAGATGAAAAAGACTGTCCCGACCGATGCCGTTTTGATCCCAGAGCAAGCAACCTGTGCGTTTCAGGGTGAAATATTTAGCGTGCACCAATGGCCACAAACATTGTTTGACGGGTCGGTCGTAACCTTTGAAATGCTGAAACGCCCAGATACAACCAGCGTGATGTGCCTGGTGGACGATAAGATAATTGTGCTCGACGAAGAACAGCCAAACAGCGGTAAGCGACGAAGCTTCCCGGGTGGCCGGGTCGACGAAGAAGACGAAGATATCATTGCGGCCGCCAAACGCGAGGTTCTGGAGGAAACGGGCTATACATTCCAGAACTGGCGGCTCGTGAAGGTCTGGCAGCCTGTAAAGAAGCTGGAATGGTTTGTGCACCTTGTCATTGCCTGGGAGCCGGTGGGCCAGCAAGCGACCGCTCATGAACCGGGTGAAAAGATTACGGTTGAGCTGCTTTCATTCAACGACGTGAAGGAGCTGGCGATGCGCGGTGTGGGATTTTTGGGAGAGGCAGGGGAGTTGCTTGAACAAGCCGAAAGCAGCGGGGGACTGCTGGGCATTTCCGAATTTCAGGGCAAAACCGTCGATAGATAATTATGCAACCGGAAGATAACCAGACCATAAGAAACAGGGTTTAGTTGCGTGGTTTTTAGACTTGCACCCTAGCGTACAATAAATAGTAGAGTAAACATAAGCAAAAGCTGATGAGCAAAAAACACAAGCAAACAAAGAGCCCCCCACGCTCGGTGAAAGCGCTTTTATGGGACCCTGAATTGGACCGCGCATTGATACTGCTGAAACCAGGTGGCAAAGGTCTTGAACCAGACTTGCCCGGTGGGTCACCCGAGCGGAAAGAGAATGCAATCCAGACACTTACCAGAGAAGTTTTGGAGGAAACGGGTATTAAATTACCTAAAAAAGGGCTAAGCCAAGAGAGCAGTAATACGCATATGCTATATGTACAGGAAGTTGCCCTTGCCGGCCTAGAGTTAGAGTTGAGTCCAGAGCACCACGGCGCAATGCTAGTGCCTCTGGCTGAATTGCCAAGGTGGTTCAAGGGAACTCATTGGCATGATCTGGTGCGCACTGCCGTGCAGAGCGTGGAGCGACAGTCTGCATCTGTAGCCGCCTAAGCGTATGGTTTTGTGGGTATTTGGTTTACAATAGAGGCATAAGCAAGATAAGTCTATGGAAGTGGGAGTTATAGCATGAAGACAAAAGTAGCAATCAACGGGTTTGGGCGAATCGGTCGCAACGCATTCAAGATTATGCATGCGCGCGATGATATAGAGGTGGTGGCGGTCAATGACCTGACCGACACAAAGACACTGGCGTATCTACTCAAGCACGATACCAACTACGGAACCTACGACCGCGAAGTGAGCTACGATGATACAAACATCATCGTCGATGGCCAACCCATACGGGTTTGTGCCGAAAAAGACCCAAACCTGTTGCCATGGGGTGACCTAGGCGTAGATGTGGTTATAGAGAGCACCGGGCGCTTTACCGATAAAGATGGCGCAGGCGCGCACCTAAAGGCCGGCGCAAAGCGGGTTGTCATAAGCGGTCCCACCAAAAGCGATGGCATAGACACAGTGGTGCTTGGTGCCAACGACGATGTGCTACAAGGCGCAACCGAAATTATCAGCAACGCCAGCTGTACCACCAACTCTCTCGGTGCGGTTATGAATGTGCTCGAAAGCGAGTTTGGTATAGAAAAATCCATGCTCACAACGGTGCATAGCTACACCGCAAGCCAGGTGGTTCAAGATGCGCCGGCCAAAGACCTCCGTGAGGGCCGTAACGCTGCAGAAAACATTGTGCCTACCACGACCGGCGCGGCTATAGCCGTAACGCTTACACTACCACAGCTGAAAGACAAGTTCGATGGCCTGAGTATTCGCGTCCCAACCCCCGTTGTGAGTCTGAGCGACATCACCGCGGTGCTAAAACGGAGTGTTACGGTCGAGGAAATCAACGCCGCCTTCAAAAAGGCCGCGAGCGAACCGTACTACCAAGGTATCTTGGGTGTCAGCGAAGAACCACTGGTCAGCTCTGACTACATTGGCAATAGCCACAGTGGCGTTGTAGACCTGTTGCTCACGAAGGTTGTTGCAGGAAACCTGGTGAAAGTCATGGTGTGGTACGATAACGAGTGGGGTTACAGCAA
>JAKPIL010000021.1 GCA_029549845.1 bacterium | reverse complement strand
AAGCTCTTTTCACTCCCATAGTTCTCTGTTGCGCTCACGGTCTTGCCGACGATGAGCGTTTCTAAACCACGGCGTATAGTCTCAACCTCAGGAAGTTCTGGCATACTTCCATTCTACACCTCATACAGATGATCCATGATTCTAGTTCTGGATGCTATAGCATGAGAAACTAGAATGTTACGTTTCGCTTGATACTTGCTGGTGGATACTTGATACTAGACGATTATGGATGGCATAGCAGATATACTACGGGGCAAAGATTTTGATACACCGCCAGAGGTGCTGGCCATAAAAGAGTACGTGCGCAGGCATTACGACCATGAGGTACATGTGACCATGAGCCAGCGCAGTATAGTGGTCAGCGCGCGCAGCGCTGCCCTCATAGGCACGCTGCGCCTCAACTCACCCGCGCTGCAAAAGGCTGCCGAAACAGACAAGCGCCTAGTCTTTCGTATTGGCTAGAAGACTCTCGAGCTCTGCATGAAATTGCGCAAAACTTGTATACACCAGTGCCTGCATATGCACAGCGGTGGCAGCCGCGCAAAAACCTTCTCTATCATCGGTAAATATGCACTCGCTGGGCTGTACGCCAAGCCGTTCGGCGGCTATTTCATACGCCTGTGGTTCGGGCTTTGCATAGCCAATATCGGCCGATGCAATGACTTCGTCAAAGTACAGCGCCAGCTCGTTCTCCGGGAACCGCCGTTGCAAGCTACTGCCCGCAATGTTACTGAGCATGGCAGTTTTATACCGTTTGCGTAGCTCCAAAATGTATGCAAGCAAGCGGTTATTGCGCACTTCGCCTTCAGCAACACGAGCTTTGAACTCCTGGACGCTCACGCCCAATATTCCCGCAATCCGTTCACTCGACTCATACGGCTCCATCAGCCCTCGATTGTTCGCGGCTACAATATCGCTCACCTCTGCTGCACCGCGAGGATCGTGCTGCTCAAGCTCGCTCCGAATCTCTTGCAACGCATCGGTCAGCACCACCCCAAAACAGTCAAAAATAATCGCCTTAATCATGCTGCCAGCTGTTCCTGGATGTCGCGTATTGCCTGCGGAGCAGAGGTGTATACCACCGTCCGCATGCCCAGCTGGCCTGCGGCAGCCGTGTGCTGCGGCTTGTCGTCTACCATAATGCATTCAGCCGGGTCGACGCCCAGCCGTTCGCACATGAGCAAAAACATCTTTGGGTCTGGCTTGGTAAGGCCAACCGCAAAAGACCCAATCGCAACATCAAACAGCGCATACTCTTCTGCCTGAAAAATAGTCTGGTACACATCGTGACTCGTGTTGCTGAGCATGCCAATTTTGTAGTGCGGTTTCAGCTCGCGCGCGATGTATGCCAGCAGCGGCGCATTGGGCTTTGTTGATTCAAACTGGCGGCGAATTGTCGCCTTTGATTCGCCAGTTGCGTCAATCAGTGCCTGCACAAACTCATCCTGCGAGACCTTCCCCGCATCTGCTCGTTGCCCAAGCACGCGCAGGCGTTCCCACTCTTCGAGGCGGTCCGCAAAGTGCCGCGCCTTAAAGTCTTGCCAGCCATTGAGGCCAAGCACACCGTACAAGTCGAAGATTACTGCCTTCACTACTGCCATACGACTATTGTAGCAGCTCTGCTACAGAGCTAGGTTATTCGTCATGCTCGCGAACGTTTTGGGCGGTATTTGCCGAATAAATAGTGAGCGTACAGAACTACGAACGCCGCCCATGCTGCCCGTGCCACAACTGGTTGACCACGAGCGAATCACCTGTTTGCTGCCATCTGTTAGGAGATAGACATACCGGCTCTGCAGCGGACACTGACCCCGTTCGTCCTGTATAGTCTTTGTGTTCACCTTTGAGAACCCTAGTGTATCGAGCGACCGCAGGAATACCGAGTAGCTTTCTTGCGTGTTTGGAAAAGCTTCTTGCTGCAGCACGCTGCCATCGTAGCCACTGATAACCTCTATTTTGCTCTGTGAGCTATCGACGCTAATGCGTACGCTGCGGTGGTCTTGGTTTGCCACGACAGGGCCATCAAGAAAGAGCTGCGCCGATGTGCCAACACGGGCATACGAGCTTAGCTTTGAGGTTGCAACTGGGGTTGTTTGGTTGCCACTGGTAAATACCTGCCTAAATAGGATAACGACCAGCCAAATAAGTCCCAGACACACGAGAAGAAAAATAATTGTTCGAATAACTCTCATACTCTACCTTTCAGTACATGTATGATAGCATATTTAACTTAATTTTGCAACACTTTGCGATCAATCTTGGATTTACGTCCTAATTTTCCGCCATATCCTTGCGGTACTGCACCTCTGGCCCACAGCGAGTATCGTCGACGCACAGCTGGTGTGTACCCACGTGAATATATCCGTTATGCGTCTGAACATAACTGCGCACCTCCCCAGCATACGTGCTGCAAAATGCCAGTACAGTCACCGCGGCAATACCGACGAGGGCAACCATGCTCCCGTCTATAAACGTTGTTTTCGGGTTCGTGCCACCACCCGCACCCCTGGCGACCCGGTCAGACGCACGTGCAAGCAGGAAAAACGGTGCTGCAACGGCAATATACAGCGCAGCCGCGAAAACAAGTTGCTGCCAGCCATTGAGCATGGCAAGTGAACCATCTAATGCAAAATCACCGAGGTAAATTGACCACATTAGCCAGACCCACAGCATTGTGAGCACGCCAAAAGCGATTGCAAAGAGCACCTTGAATACAGCTGCGATGGTCCTTCCAACCACTGTTATGACGCTCCCTATTCGTAGTATGTTGCTCCGGTCTGTCGCGGTCTCACGCACGTTGTGTAAAATCTCGCGGGCAGTGCCAGGTCGTCCGTAGGCTTCAGCGATTTCCTCTGGTTTTTTAGCTTCTGGCATGGCGATAACGAGAGCCAAGTAGACGAGCAGCATGAACCCTTGCGTCACAAAAGTGAGCAGGACAAACAGGAGTCGCACAATGGTCACATCGGCTCTAAAATACGCCGCTAACCCCGCGCACACGCCGGCAATTGTACCTTCTTTTGGCAAGCGGTAGAGCTTGTGAGGCGTATCGCCCGACGGCGGTGGCGTTGCATCATCGGTGTCATCGGCGGACTCTTCATGCACAGGGCCAATCTTTTCTAACACTCGCTGCACACCCTCAGCCGAAACCACATTTTTGCCACCCGTAAGCTCACCATCACACTTTTCTGCAATCGCCTGCTCTATATCGGCGATGATCTCCTTTTTATCTGGGTTCTTTGCGAGTGTTTTCTCGGCCCGGTTCAAATACTCTTGCAGGGCCTCATACCCGGCCTCTTCGACCTGGTACGCTCGCCCATTTAGGTTGATGGTTACTACCTTTTTCATTGCTTGCCTCCTAGTGCTTCCAAGCTTTTGTATAAATCG
>JAKPIL010000107.1 GCA_029549845.1 bacterium | reverse complement strand
GTCGATAGGACAGATTACCGCAGCCCCATCAAGCAGACCCGACACCACGTGGGTGACCTCGTCAGCACCATTAGCGAGGTCAAAAGGGGGTTGCTAAGCCCGAGCGCCCTGCGACAGATTGCGCAGGAGAATGTGGGCGTTATAGCCCAGACAAAACATGCCATCGGCGAACTGCTTGCACCACATGCCGCACGAATGCCCAGCAAGCTTACGGTCGCCGAACCACTGTGGCAAGCAGTCCTGGGTGCGTTGCAGTCCAGCACGGGAACTACGCAGCATGAAGATGCGCACAGTATTGGGCTCGCCCAGCTGGCGGCAAACGAGCTCGAGACTGCGCTCACCCATGCGGCCGAAGACGGTTCAACCAAGCCCCTCACCGCCTGGAAGAACCAGTGGCTCGTGAAGGACGCCAGTAACCACTTTGCCCTCGCAGGTGAACTTGAAGCACGACGCATTGAGGCACTTGCCGACGTACTCGAACAGTACCAAGCGACCTTGAACGAAAAAGGGCTGTACGACTTCGACGACATGATTTTACGTGCGATAGACGTGCTCGAACAGAACGATGCCTTGCGGTTCACCCTGCACGAACAGTACCAGTTCATCCTTCTCGATGAGTTTCAGGACACCAACGCCGCCCAGCTCAAGCTGGTAGAACTGCTCACGAACAACCCCAGCCAAGAAGGAAAGCCAAACGTCCTCGCCGTAGGCGACGACGACCAAGCCATCTATGCGTTTCAGGGTGCCGAAGCCAGTAATATGCTTGACTTTTACCGGCTGTACCAAGACGTCCAAGTGATAACTCTAGAGGAAAATTACCGATCCCAGGTGGAAATCCTACAAACGACCGCGCAGGTTGCCGAGCAAATCGAAACGCGTTTGCACTACCAGTTTGAGGGTGTCACAAAGCTACTTCGCAGCAGCAACAGCACGCTACCAGACGCCCAGATTGCCCGGTATGCCTACCCTAGCGCCGTCGCCGAACGGGCTGCAATAGCCGACCAAGTAGCCGCACTCGTAGCCAGTGGTACTCCTGCGGCCAGCATTGCCGTACTCGCTCCAAAGCACAAATACCTTGAACCCCTTGTCCCATACCTGCAAAAACGTGCGCTCGCGGTGTCGTACGAAAAACGCGAAAACATCCTCGAAGCACCCGTCGTCCGCGAACTACTCACCATGAGCCGGCTCCTGCTTGCACTTCACGGCAATAACCACCGCCTAGCCGATAGTCTATGGCCAGAGGTTTTAAGCTATGATTTTTGGGATTTTTCAACAGCCGATATTTGGCGCACCTCATGGAAGGCAAGTGACGAACACAAAACCTGGAGCGAGCAACTGCTAGCTTCGCCAGAGTTCAAGCACGCCGCACTACTGCTCCTGTCGCTCGCTGGCAAAGTAGAGACAGAATCGCTCGAGTACATGCTCGATGCGCTCATAGGCACCACCGATGTTCAAACGCACGACAGGGAACTACCCAGCGTGCGAAGCCCCCTGCGCGAATATTACTTTACTCAGCACGGTGAAAGTACTCTGTACGAAACCGTGACCCAGCTGACCGTTCTGCGCGCCCGTTTGCGCGAGCACGAAACCGGCGAAGGGCGAGTCCTGAACCTTGGTGATTTGCTCGACTTTGTGGCAGCGTATCAAACCGCCGAACAACCCATGCTAAACACCAGCCCTTACTCCCAGGCGGCTGACGCTGTGCAGCTGATGACCGTCTTTAAGTCCAAGGGGCTTGAGTTTGACCACGTGTTCTTGATTGCGTGCGACGACAGCGTGTGGGGCAGCCGCGCAACCGGCATAGGCAACAAGCTCACGCTGCCTGCCAACCTAGCACACATTCGTCATGCCGGAAGCACCGACGATGAGCGTCTACGACTCCTGTATGTAGCTATGACGCGTTCCCGCTACGGACTCTACCTGACCAGTCATGCACAAAGTTTTAGTGGCAAACGTACCGAGGCGGTCAAATACTTTGACGAGACTACCGATGAGCAAGGAGTACGGCGCGCTCGCATATTACCAGAGGCATATCAGGTGGTGAATGCAGACGACACCGAGCATCCCAGCCTTGAAACCCTGGCCATGAACTGGCAGCAGCGGCACTATAACGTTCCCGCACCGCTGACCGAGCTACTGCACGAGCGGCTCAAACGCTACCAGCTAAGCCCCACCCACCTAACGCATTTTCTGGACCTCAAATACGGCGGACCCGAGAGTTTCTTGCTGGGCACCATCCTCCGTTTTCCCAGCGCGCCGAGTGTTGATGCCAGCTTTGGCAATGCCATTCATGAAACCCTGCAGTGGGTACAAGGTGAACTAAACACCACCGGTAAGCTTCCTGGTGCGGAAGCGGCCTGCAAGCACGCAGCGCAGTATTTGACCCGTGAATCACTCACCCCAGAGCAGCTAACGGTGCAGACAGATCGGGCCAAACATGCGCTCACCGCATATTTTGCCTCAAAAACACAGAGTTTTACGCAAGGGAATGTGGCCGAGAAATCCTTCCGGGATGAGGGTGTTTTCATCGGTGAAGTTCACCTGGGAGGCAAAATTGACCTCCTAGAAATCGACAAAGAAAGCAAAACAATCACCGTGGTCGATTATAAGACCGGCCAGCTTGGGAGTGACCCAGCCAAACTCTACCGCTACACGCTCCAGCTGTACTGCTACAAGCTACTTGTGGAGGGCTCTCACACATACCGTGGCTACCATGTCGACGAGGGCAGGCTTGTTTTTGTAGAACCAGACGGTGGGGGCGATATTGTACAAAAGCACATTCGCTTCGAGCCAAAACAGGTTGAGCACGCCCAGCAACTTCTAGCGGCCATGTGGCAGTGCGTTATGACCCT
>JAKPIL010000012.1 GCA_029549845.1 bacterium | reverse complement strand
AAATTGGCCGTAAAATTCGTGAGGCATTTGTGCCGGCACCAGGCAACGTGTTTGTGAGCGCGGACTACAGCCAGTTTGAGCTTCGACTCGCCGCGGTACTGGCTGGTGATGAAAAAATGATCGAGGACTTTAACTCTGATATCGACATCCATGCGAAGACGGCGTCGGACGTGTACGGCATACCGTTCGAGCAGGTCAGCAAAGACCAGCGACGTGACGCGAAAGTCATTAACTTTGGTGTGTTGTATGGCATGAGCCCGCATGGCCTTGCGGCTGCGACGGGTATGAGCTTTATGGACGCAAAAAAATTTATCGACGAGTATTTCCGCTTGCGGGCACCGATTCGTAAGTATATTGACGCGACGATCGCAAAAGCCAAAAATGACGGCTTTGTTGAAACATATTTTGGTCGTCGGCGACCGACACCAGATGTGAAATCGAGCAACTTTATGGTTCGCTCTGGTGCTGAGCGCCAGGCAGCGAACATGCCGATCCAGGGAACAGAAGCTGATCTCATGAAAATGGCGATGCTGAAAGTCGAACAAGAAATCGATGGGTTTGGCGTGCAGGTGCTGCAGATTCACGACTCAATTCTTGTGGAATGCCCTGAAGAGAACGAAGCAAAAGTGAAAGAAATTTTGCGTGACACCATGGAAACCATTTATCCCGAGCTTGGTATAAAGCTAAAAGTCGACACGAGTTCCGGTAAAAACTGGGGCGAAGCGTAGTTTCATGACAAACGAAGAGCGAGCACACAAGGTGCTAGTAGGAAGTGACTACATTGCCCTTGCGACTATGGGCGGTGACGGACGTCCTTGGGCGGTTATTGTTGGAAAAAAGGCGTATGAAAGTGGGAAACTCACTTGGGTATCAATGGCCGATACGGATCATTCAAAAGCGATTGCGCTCAATAACAATGTGGCGGTGACTGTTTGGGTGGGAACCGAAACAGTAAAGATGCACGCCACCGCTCGCGAGGTGTCGTGTGAAGAGAGCGGCCTCGCACAGTATGAGGCAATTATGACTGATGCAAAGTATGGTGCTGTTGATCGAACGAATCACTGGCTTGAAATAGAAAAGTTAATGCAGATTGAGTCATAACCTATGCGGCTTTATATCGCCGGAAAGGTGAGTAAGAATTCGCAGTTTGGCACGTCACAGTGGCGAGATGCGTTTGTTGATGAGCTAAGGAAGCTTTCTGGGCTTGAGTTGTCGCATCTTGATCCGCTCACTGCTGAAGCGGGTAGGGCATATGATCCACAATTTGTGTTCGATAAAGACTGCGCGCTCATTAATAGCGTCGACTGCGTGGTGGTGTATTTGAGCGATGATATTAGTGTAGGCGGTTCCCAAGAAATGCTTATTGCGAAATATTTACATAAGCCGCTTGTGGGGTTCGCGCCTTACGGCGAGAAGTTTTATTGTGCTGAAAAGGAAGTTGGGGGGGGTAGTGGTCAAGGACTACATTGATCCATTTGTGTATGCGTCGTGCGACGCCATTGGCGGCACCTTGGAAGAGGTGGCTGAGGCGTTAAAGGCTTTGCCTAAAAAGGTGAAAACGTTGACGATAATTGACGAAGGGATTCAGCGATTCATAAATAGCAAGGAGGTAGGGTTGTGATTAAGGCACTAATTTTTGACTGTTTTGGGGTGCTTGCAAGCGAGGGCTGGTTGCAGTTTCGGGATACGTATTTCGGCAAGGATGCCGCAACTATTGAGCAAGCAAACGATGCAATGAAAGCCTGGAGTTTGGACATGCTGTCGGCCGAGGAATTCATGGCGCAAATGGTGGAAGTTTCGGGCGAAACAGAGAAATTTATTCGCGATATGTTGTTCCGTAACCGCCCAGACGAGGCGCTTTTTGGCTTTATTCGTACACAAAAAGAACATTATCGCATAGGTATGTTGTCGAACATCCAGACCGGTCGACTTGAACACATTTTTTCTGACGAGCAACTTGCGCTGTTTGACGACCTCGCGCTCAGTTTTGAAATCGGGATCGCAAAACCAGATCCGAATGCATTTTTAGTAGCAGCAGACCGACTTGGCGTGTTGCCAGAAGAGTGTATGTTTGTAGATGACCAGGAGAAAAATGTCGTGGCAGCTCGTGCACAAGGTATGACGGCAATTGTGTACAGCGGCTTTAGGCAATTTGAGGCAGACGTCAAAGACCTGTTACAGTAGAAGTAAGTATGAAGAGTGGGCGATG
>JAKPIL010000072.1 GCA_029549845.1 bacterium | reverse complement strand
GGTGACCTGATGAGGAAGCTCAATGCTGATAGCCCCGGGCCAAAAGTGCTCAACCGCCTGCACATACCTACGCTTTATACCCAGGTCGACGATTTGCCCCGTAGTAGCCGCAATAATGGTACCCGGTTTACGCTCGCGCGGCTTAACGCTGCGAAATATACGTTCTACTGCCGCCTCGTCTGAGGCCTGGCAAACGAGACCGTACACTGTATCAGTCGGAATGACACCCACAGCCCCTGTTTTTAAGAGTGCTACCAGCGCGGGGTCGTCGAGAGAATGGAATATCTGCGCCTGCATGCTAGCCTTTGCTGTACGCGAGATATGCGAGCGCCGCCAGGGCAATAAACACTATTGCCGCACCTATAACCGCACCGATTGGCAGTGTGCGCGGGGCACCCGGCTTGGCTGGCGCTGGTTGTTGCGGTTTTTGGGCTGGTTTCTTTGGTTGTGGCGATGCTTCGGGGGCGGCCGCTGCCTCGACCGGTTGGGCAGGAGGTACAGCTGGCACGCTGGTATCTGCTGGGGCGGGCATGACTGATTCGGATGAGACAGGCAGCGCCTCGGGCGGCGCTTGCGGCGGCGTGACTACATCGAGCGCCTTTGCGACCGGAGGGGCCGCTACTACAGCCTTCGCAGGCTCTGGCGGGGCGGCTGGGGTGGGCGGCTGCGTGCTATCGGTATCCATGCTCATATTGTACCATCTGCCAGGTGGTACGTACCTTTTTTCTGCATAATGAGTCCCTCATGTTTGAGATCGGTCAAAACCACTGGGAGCCGCTCGTCCGGGATGGCCGCTGCGAGCTGTTTGGATGTGTACGCTTGCGCGCTGAGCAGCCGCAAAACCTGCCCTCGTACCTGACGTTTGGAACCGTGAAAAGCAGACTGTTTCACATAGTGTTTGCTCTGCTGGTTGTTGCGCACCTTGGTTTTCAAGTACGTGCCGTAATCCATCAGCGCCCAGTAAAACTCCCGCGGATGCTCACTATCGAGCGTGCGCGCTACGGCATCCCGGATGAAATCATCAGAGACAATTTGGTCATCCCGGGTGAAATGATACATATACACACTGCGGATATTTGTTTCTACAAACACGGCTGGCTGGTTAAATACATAGGCAGCGATAGCCCCGGCTGTGTTCGCGCCAACACCGGGCAAACGCATAAGGTCACTGACTGTGTGTGGGAAGCTGCCCTGCTCTACCACGCGCTGCGCCGCCTGCCAGAGGAACTTGGCGCGGCGGTTGTAGCCGAGCCCTTGCCAGGCACGGAGGACATCACCCAGCTCAGCTTCTGCAAGCGCCCGGGCGCTCGGAAAGCGCGTCAGGAACGCCGCATACTTTGGGATAACCCGCGCCACTTGTGTCTGCTGGAGCATGAGCTCACTTACCACTATTTTGTACGGATTGAATGAACCATCGGCCTCAGGTATACGCCACGGCAGATCGTGCCGGCCATGGTGCGCATAATAGTCCCAAACTGTCTCTATAAAACCTGCGCGCTCTGCTTCTGTCACGCACTCATGATAGCACCACTCGCGGCAGCCAAACTGTGCCCGTATAGCTAGTGGGTACTCGTCAGACTGACATCGGCAAGTTTTTTGGCGGAGCCACCTTCGGTACTCACAACATAGTCAGCAACCTCAGCTGAACCACTCACGCGGTATACAAGTGTTGTTGAGTTGAGCCAGTATGACGGCGCCTGCATGCTCTTCTGGCTCATGAGCTCGGTGTCCTTACCATCCGAGAGGCTATGCAGAAGCATCACGCCATTATTGTCACGTACGTCTACCCAAGCTGCTACCGCCTGCTTTGGACTATCTGCGTAGAAGCGCGAGGTGTAATCGGTGGCCGGAGTTGATTCCACTGGAGCCGACGCCCCAAGGGTGTATTCATACCATTTGTCTGGCGTTTGAATCTTCATTTTGGAGTAATCCGTCCTCAAGAGCGCCCATATGCTTCCCGTGAAGAGCGTCTTTTTGCCCGTCCCGTCCATGCTCACACGAGCAAATACGCTCTGAGTATCTGGGTCGGTCGATGAGACGGTGTAGTACACGGTATCCCCTACCAGCTGATACCCCGCAAAATAGTTGGCATTGGCAAGCTGGAAGCGTTTGTTGGTGGTGAAATTGTACGCAATTATCTTCTGCCGGCTTGGGTTTGCCGCACTCGCACCTGCCACCGTCTGCGCATACAGCAGCGTATCTCCGCGCCAGCCGAGCAAAGTGATCTGCTCGGCGTACTCTATGTTCACAATATCACCACTCTCGGTATCGACAATATTGAGACCAGTCAGCAAATAGCCGTCTTGGTTACGCTTGTCATCGCGCGAGGAAGCCACTGCAACCTTATCGCCGTCTGGTTTTGGCAGCGCAACCATGGCCTGCGTCTCAAGCCCGGTGCCCGGGAGCAGCACTTCGCGGTCTTTGCCGTCCACATACATTTTATAAACGTCGTACTTGCCGCTTTCTTTGCTGATAAAGATTGCCTGTGCGGCTGGGACTAACTTCTGGGCACTCTTAGCCTGTTCCGAGTCGAGAGTATCGAGTGTTTCGGTGCGGTAGCCATCTTTTTTGATCGTAATCTTTTCTGTACTGCCGGGTTCTATGGTTAAGATTGCTTTACCAGTTTTGTCGGACTTGGCCGTCGCCTCACCACTCACAACCACTGCGTCACGAATGGGTTTGCCCGAGAGATAATCGGTGAAATTGTAGGTGACTTGCTGCCCCGTTGGCTTAAGCGCAACCTCCCCCAGGTCGACAATACGCATACCAAACTCGACCTGCTTTTTCTGCGCATCTGCAAAGGCAATCTTGCTCAGCGTGACATCGTGCTTGCCGAGTCGTATGCCCTTTAGCTTCACCTGGCCGTCGCTATTTGTTTTTCCTGATTGACCATCAACCTTCACCACGACGTTTTGGAGCGGTAAGCTTGTAGATTTATCGATAGCCTGCACAAGCACGCTCGAGCGCACGCCAGCCGCATTGAGTACAAATGCTCGGACGGGAGCCACGAGGGACATAAGCGCAAGCAGTAGTATTACAACACCAAGCGTGCCGTACCGTTTCCAGGGGCTATACCACCAGCTGTACCAACCATTTTTGAAACGCTCAAACACCGAAGGCCTCATAACGATTGCCTTTTGTGGCGGAGCGCTTGGCACACTGGCAAGAACTGCGTCTGAATCTTTCTTGAGAATATCATCGACGGCAGCGGCTGTTTCGGCATCGTCAGGCACGGCCGACGCGGTAAAATCACTCGGCAGTTGCTCCATATCGAGATCGCTCTCGGCTTTTATGCCATCTGACTGAATCTGCGGGGGTCTTGCCAGGGCATCGTCTGCCTCCTGGAAAGCCGGGAGTGTGCCTGTAACGGCTACGGTGTCTTCTTCCAGGGGCAGAACGTCACTATCTGGCACGTTTTGTACATCTACAGCAGCGGTTTCCTCTATCTGCTCCTGCGCTGGCTCTTCTGGCTCTTCGGACTGCTGTGATTCTTCGGGTGCGGGTGGCACGGGTTTGCTGCCATCGAGCAGTTCGGGCGGCCCCATGATTTCGACGACGTGTTTTTCAGCTTTTTGCTCTTCTGGGTCTACCTTTACTGGAGGTTTTTCTTCTTTTGCCATGATGCTTATCCTTAGTTCTATTGTACCATGGTCGGGAATATATGCTACCTCTGCAGCTAGCTGTCAAGAAGGGTTTGGTGGTAGATGAGAATCCGTGCGCCTATGGCTACCAGACCAATTCCCAGAGCGCACAACACACTC
>JAKPIL010000064.1 GCA_029549845.1 bacterium | reverse complement strand
CGGTGCTCAGCCAAGCGACCGCGTTGTACTCATCCTCAAAAAAGAGGGTGTGAAACTGCCAACGTGGGTAAGTGACCCTGCTAAAAAAGCAGGCAAGCTGCGTAACCCAGAAAAACTACGTCGCAACAAACCAGAAGAGCCCAAAGAAGAGGCTCCTGCTGAAGAACCTGCGGCAGAGGCAGTAGAAGCGCCAGCTCCTGAAGCTGCAGCCGAAGAAGCATCTGCAGAATAAACCTAGGTAGTTCTGTAAAACGCCCTCATCCTGGGGGCGTTTTTGGTTGTAAGCCGTAGATATGCACCCCGGTGCATTCGCGTTTCTCGCTGGGTACGGTATAATGAAATGGTCAGATAAAGCCAGAGGAGGCAGAAAATGTCAGCAACTATAGATGAACAATTTGTCGAATACGTCGTCAAATCACTCGTAGGTAAACCAGAAGCAGTCAGTATAAAGCGCAGCGTCGATGAAAAGGGCGTCCTGCTTGAACTCACTGTTGACGCCGAAGACCTTGGCCGCGTTATTGGTAAGCGTGGCGCAACGGCGCAGAGCATTCGTACGCTGCTACGTGCACTTGGTACGAAGCAAGAAGCTCGCTACAACCTCAAGATTGTTGATGTTGACCGACTTGATGAAAACGGTAACCCATTGCCACGCCCAGAGCGCGAAGACCGCCCAGCTCGTGATGATGTACCCGCTGCAGCAGCAAGCGATGATGCGGCTGATGACGATAGTGGATTTGTGACATCGGTTGCAAGTAGTGATGAGGTAGAAGAGGAAGAGAAGCCGGTTGAGAAGCGTGAAAGTGATGCAGTGGCTCGCACTCGTGCAGAGCTTGCAGACCTAGACGACCTCGACATCTAGGCTCCACGCTCCCTATCACCACGTCAACCCTCCCACTGTGTCATCTCGACCGCAGTGGAGAGATCTCCGCGTTCTGTCATCCCCGGCAAACACCTCCACCGTCATCCTGAGCGCAGTCGAAGGATCTCCCTGTTTCTTTGCGCGGTCTCGTCCGCGCCCACGACCAGGACCTTTTGCTGCCAAAAGGTCCTGGACCTAAAACCAGGCCAGAGCTTCAGCTCTTGGTCAGCCTTTGTCAGTTCTACAACCGACGTGACAACTCGTTCGGCTTGGATTGCCGTCCAGGCAATCCAAGCCTCTCTCAAACAAGTCACGCCGCCTTTCGGAAGTTGTAGAGCCTGACAACGTCTGAGCCAGGAGCTTTCGCATGGCCACCACTAGCTGTGTCGCTTGCGCGACGGACTATAAGCGGCCTTCGGCCGCATCTTGACTCTTGACTCATGACTCATGGCTCTCACTATCCCCTCTAACCTTTAACCTAAAACCTACCCCCTCATTCTGCTTGTGTTTTTTACTTCGGTATGCTAGGGTAGTATGAGTCTTGTATCAAAGACAAACCGATAAAATAAAAACATTGAACAGCTCTTGCGAGCCATTTAGCCAAGAAGTTTGGGCATGCCCATCGAAGCCTTGGCGAAGATGGGAGCTTTATGTGACAAAACCACCTCTATTCATAGGGGTGGTTTTGGTTTATGCCCGCTCGGATAGTGTTGCACCTTCCCTCTAGGCTCGCCTTTCTGCTTTTTCACGTCGTCCGCTACGACTTTCATAACCTCAGAAACGTACGGCTACGGTATACTGGTACACATGAAGATTCAAGTCATTACTCTCTTTCCCGAAATGTTCACAGGCGTGCTTGGCAGCAGCATGTTGTGGAAGGCGGCAGATAGAAACATCGTGGAGTACGAGTTTATAAACTTGCGAGAATACGGCCTTGGCCCACGCAAACAGGTAGATGACACGCCGTATGGCGGCGGTGATGGCATGTTGCTGATGGTGGAGCCCTTGGTTGCAGCCATTGAAGCAGCAAAGGCTAAGTGCCCAGAGGCGAAAGTCATGCTGCCAACCCCCAGGGGCAAGCTTTACAAGCAGTCAGACGCTAAACGCCTTGCTGCTGCCACTCAAGATCTCATCATCATTTGCCCGCGCTACGAGGGTTATGACGAACGTGTGACCAAATGGGTAGACGAACAGTTTTGCATAGGTAATTACGTTCTCACCGGCGGTGAACTGCCCGCCATGATTATGATAGATAGCGTTGTACGGCTACTCCCAGGCGTGCTTGGTGGTGAAACAAGTGCCGAAGTGGAATCGTTCCAGGATGACGACGAAAGCATAGAGTACCCCCAGTACACCCGCCCAGAAACATTCCAGGACATGAAAGTGCCCGATGTCCTACTCTCTGGCCACCACGCCGAAATCGCCGCATGGCGCAAAAATAATTGAAAGCTGGCTTAAAGAGCTATCTTGGGCCTCGCCAAGCATGAAAGTCTGGCAACTTAGCTTCTCGTATGTGTTTAACCTGTTCGGTGATATAGCCTATAAGGGTAAGGGTAGCGTCTCTGGCTTCGTCTGGAAAGTCTGTTCCTAAAAAATCCTCGCGTCGTACGATGCAGTCAGATTCAGGGTAAACTACTCCAACAAACTGACGCTCCCTGCCTTCCATTATATCTAGTCTCTCCGGGATAGGCTTCGCTATTCGTGCCGCTACGAAACGAATGCTATTAGGTTTGCGCCATATTCTATTGTCTCCCTGTGCAACGCCTATACCTAGCGTTGGGATTTTGACAAGCTCTGTGGGAGGCGTGTCACGTGATCCAAGCATGTTCGGATGTATTCGGTAACATGCCTCAAAAACACTACCAATCGCTGCACGAGCTGTAGCGTCTGCGGGAACAATGAGCGAGCCTGGTATTGATCGGTTTGCGTTTGCGCCTCGAAAGAACTCAAGAGCATCGCCATACCGTTCTATATGTGAGTTTGTTATAGAGACGCACTCATCAAGGGCAGCTAGGCTGCCTTGCCATATATCTTCTGGGTGCATGGTTGTATTCATAATTACTAGTATACACGAAAATATAAGAAAGTCAATGCCACGAGATTCAGGAGAGACGAGAAGGTAAGCTATTATTATCCGGCTAAGTTTCTTCGCATAAAGCGCTCAGGAGTATACTTAGAATAATAAGGAGGCACATTTTATGAAACTGTTTCGAATTAAACCGGTGTATGCGCATTGTGATTTGCCGTGTGGGGTGTATGACCCGGCCCAGGCACGCATAGAGGCCGAGAGTGTCAAGGCCATGATGCAAAAGTATGAAGGGCTTGATGAGCACAATAA
>JAKPIL010000030.1 GCA_029549845.1 bacterium | reverse complement strand
CTTTCGGGCGAAGATTTGGATTTTTTCTCTGAAATGGTGCGCGGGGCGGGACTTGAACCCGCACGCCTTTTGGGCACAGCATTTTAAGTGCTGAGTGTCTACCATTCCACCACCCGCGCTAAATGTACCTTCTTATTTTTACCACGATGTGTGGGTTGAAGGCTATGACAATTTGGACAAAGTATGCGCAAATTCTCCAAACGGTTATCTGTGTGTACTCCATTTATGTGGTCGAGTTCTACTGGGATTCTCCCGTCTTCCGAAGTTTGAGCCCAGCCGCACAGTTCGCAGGCTGGTGTTTTTATACCCTCCTCGAAGAGCCTTTTCTTTAGCTTAAAACTCTGTACCTGCGAATCTGGTTTCAGTAATGCACGCAAAGCAGGCCTGGTGCTCGTGTGGTACGTTTTGCCAACATTCCACCTTGCACCTGTAAAATGGTTTACGTCCAGCTTAAGTTCACGGATCTTTGCGTTGATTTGCACATAGTTGCCGCCAGCGGGTATGAGGCCTAGCTTTTTAATCACCTCCCTGCGGCTCATACTACTCGCGACCGCATTTTTGAGCTCTATATCTGACCATGACCTTCGTTTGGGCATACTACATAGTATAGACCTTCTGTTGCGACTACCCAATTAAACTACTCCTTGTGAAACTTTTTCGGCGTATGCTACGTATAATGAGCATGAACGAAAAAATTTGTATAGCCCGTGTGCTCGATGGTGACAGTGATGCTTTTGCGACGCTGGTCGACCGTTACCATGTGGGCGTTATCCTGTACTGCGAACACTTTACTGGCGACCGTGCGAGCGCCGAAGATCTTGCACAAGACGTGTTCCTCGCGGCATACCAGAAGCTCAAAAAGTACCGGGCGGAGCGCGGCGCGTTTTCTACCTGGCTCTACCAGCTCGCCCGCTCACGCTGCCTAGACGAAGTGCGAAGGCGCAAACTGCACATTGACATCGATACCCTGCCAGATCTATCAGCCATGACCGAGCCACTAACCGAAGCTGAAAAATCTGAGGTTCGAAGCGCGGTTGAGGCGCTAGAGCCGCCCATTTACCGCCAAGTTATCCAGGCATACTACTGGGAGGGCAGGAGTTACGATGACATCGCCAGCCAGTTCGACCTACCACTCAACACCGTACGCACCAACCTACGCCGCGCCAAACTGCAACTGAAAGGAGTTCTGGCATGAACCGAGAAGACTACAAACTCGCCATGAGCGCACCACAGAAACGCAGCGTATTCACTATACGAGCAATGGGCAACATCACAGCAGAACAACACAGAAAGACTACTCTGCCCTGGAGGAAAAGACATGCAGCTGCTTTTGGGTTTCTCGCAATAACTGCATTCATTCTCTTGGGATTTACCGGGTATTCATACGCGATAGACAGTAACCCCGTAGAGCTCATCAGACGCGTAGTGAGCGGAAGCACCGTCAAAGTTTCGTACAATTCTTCGGATACTTTCTCGTATGGGAAAAACCGTACGTATAGTGATGTTGCAATTTCTGCACAAGCAGAATTATGGCTGCTCGACTTGGCAAAAGATAGCGCGCTTCGCACTCTATCAAAGCCGGAGCGCGGTATTGAATATTTCATGGACTTTGGAGCCACACCTAATCTTACGTATATTTCCCCACGCATTGCTGAGATAGAACGCGTAGATGATGGTCATTATCGAGTGCGTGAACTCTATCTGAGAGGCAATGAATACATTAACTCTCAAGTCTTAGATGTAGAAACAATTATTCCTTCAGAAGAGCTACGCTATTACAAAAAACTACTGCCGACAGAGCTGCCTTTGGGCAAAACTGCTCTAGTGGCGTACTACCAACAACAATCATTAAAGCATGAGGTCGGTAGCGGCGATAATTATTCACCTATCACTATGAAGGTTGCTTTTCAGCTTAACTTTCCACTTAAAGATTATGTAGAAGCCGATAAACCCATGCTCTCATTTAGCGAAGACTGGAAAAAGGGTCTTCTCGATTCAGATTTGGAGGCGAATCAGATACTCATAGACGAAACAATGCGCGATGCAACAACAGTATGCATGAACAATGGAGCCGATACATGCCCCGGGGTACTTTTGGCGACAAATGATGGACAGAGTTTATATATACAGCATTTTACCGCGCCCGATGGAAGAACGGTTAATAAACCACGGAACAATGATTCATATGAAAATCAAGAAGCAACATTTGGTAGTACTTTTAGCGACACATCTATCAACAACCTTTTGCCTCGCGACATTCAAGGAGTCGTCACAGATGTACAGAACGACCGCTACACTATCAAAACATCTTCAGGAGCAACATGGACGTTTATATACGGCCAAGATAAACAAGTTGTCTTTGCAGAATACTACCAGCGACCTCTTTCGCGCGGCGATAAGATTCAAATTTCAATTTTACAGCCACTGAGTCAAGTAGACTCACGTATCGTGGAATCGCAGTACATCATTAACGCAGCACGAAGCTAAGCCGGTTACCAGCTGCCGCCGGAGCCGCCGCCACCAAAACTGCCACCGCTAAAGCCGCCAAAACCGCCGCCACCGCCAGACGAGCCGCCGGAGCCGCCAAAGAAACCGCCGCCACTACTCCAAAAGCCTGTGCTATCGCCGGCAGCCGTGCGAGCTCGGTAGTTCTTTGAAATCAGGTAGTCAAATAGCAACCCAAGAAGCAATCCCAGAATAAACACAACAGAGGCCACGAGGGCAGCCGCGGTGAAAAACAAGATAATGCCGGGCACAGAACCAATGGCGCCACCGGCCCACCAGCTCTTGCTGCGGGCGAGAAAGGACGACCCGTACGCAAGGATGAAAAAGCCGGCAAAGAGAAAGAACTCTATAGCGCCCCCGCTAATCTGGGGCTTCTTTGGCTCGCTCAAGCGTTCACCGCCAATCACGGCAATCATGCTTTCTACCCCACTCGTAATGCCGGCTGTGTAATTGCTCTGTTTGAACGCCGGCGTTATTTTTTCACGGATGATGAGGCTGCTTTGCAAGTCGGTGAGGTATGGTTCGAGCCCGCGCCCAACCTGTATGCGCAGTTTTCGGTCTTCGAGCGCCACGAAAAGGAGCGCGCCGTTATTTGCCTCTTTGCTCCCAATACCCCAGCTTTGCGCCACGCGGAAACTGTAGTCGAAGTCATCTTCGCCTTGCAGGCTTTTTATGGTGAGGATGGCGATTTCATTGCCGGTTTTGGTTTTGTAGTCTATGAGCTTTTGGCTCAGGCTGGCCTCGGCGGTGTCATCGATGATGCCCGCTTGGTCAAGAATGGCAGTCTTAGCTGGTGGCGGTGGGATATCGAGCGCGTATATCACTCCACCGCGCAAGCATGCACAGACAGCCGTGGTGAGTAGACCGAGCGAAATGAAGCGAAGTATTTTCATGGATGTTCCAGGGTCTTGTCCTTCCGACCAACGAGCCGGAATCCATGCCCTGCCGCAAGCGTACAGCCCAGGCAAGGCGCATAGATCCTGAAACAAGTTCAGGATGACAGAGAGTTACTATTGAGCTGCTGCTGGCTGAGTTAGGTTGACCTTTGGAGCGGTAGCAGCGCCGGCATCAGCAGTGTAGAGGTCTTTTTTATCAAACCCAAACATGCCTGCAAGGATATTCTTGGGGAAGTGCTGAATCATGGTGTTGTACGTAGTTGCAGCGGCACTGTAGTTATCGCGCTCAACCTTAATACGGTTTTCGGTGCCTTCGAGCTGTATCATCAGGTTTTGCACTGTTTCGGTGCTGGCAAGTTCTGGGTAGTTCTCGACCACCACCAGCAAACGGCTCAGAGCACTCTCGTACTGCTGCGACGCGGCCAATCTGTCTTCTGTGGTCTTGGCACCACCGTACTGTGTGCGGGCAGCTGCGAGGTCGCCAAACACTTTCTGTTCCTGGGCTTGAGCGCCCTTTACACTTTCGACGAGGTTTGGCACAAGGTCAAACCGCCGCTGATAGGCGCTATCGAGCTGAGCCGCAGCCTGGTCAACCTTGTTACGCTGCGTGACCATGCCGTTGTAGCCGCCCACAAACCAACCGACTATGATCAGCACCACAACACCAATGACACCAAGTGTCATAAGTCCCTTTGATAACTTCATGCGACTCCTCCTCTTTTACGTATAGGTAGTATATGTCTTTGGCGCGAAATCGCCAATGTAAAGAAGCATAACGGAGGCGCGAAATACTGAACAAGCGCTAACGAAAACTCCAAATGAAAGTGTTACGACTCGCATTTGAAAGTTTTCTGTTCCCCGCGTACCGAAACTATTTGCGGTAATCCCGCTTATGCACTATGCTGTGCATCAGTATGTGGGTACAACTCACGAATCCGTTTGAAAATACCGCGCTATCAGCCGTCGTTGCTGCTGTGCCGATTGTGGCGCTCAGCGCTATACTGCTCAGTCGCAAAATGGCGGGGTGGAAGGCAAGCCTTGTTACGCTTGGCCTCGCACTTCTGGTGGCGGTGTTTGCATTTACTATGCCACCACACCTAGCGCTGCTTTCAACCGTCTACGGGGCGCTGCAGGGGCTCTTCCCCATTGGCTGGATTGTGCTGAATGCGGTGCTGCTCTACAACATCAGCGTACGCACGGGTAGCTTCGCCATTGTGCGTGACACCATAGAATCTATCACCGTCGATAGGCGTCTGCAGGCGCTGCTGATTGCGTTTTGTTTTGGGGCGTTTCTAGAAGGTTCGGCTGGGTTTGGCGCCCCGGTCGCCATCACAGCCGGCATGCTGGTGGGGCTTGGGTTTAACGCTTTGTACGCGGCGGGCATATGCCTTATTGCAAATACGGCGCCAGTAGCCTTTGGTGGGATCGGCATAGCTGTTATTACGGCGGGGACCGTTACGAACATAGACCCGAACCTCATAAGCCGCATGGTTGGGCATCAGCTGCCGTTCATTGCGGCCATCATACCGCTGTGGCTCACGGTTATCATTGCTGGGTGGAAGGGCGCCAAGGAAATCTGGCCGGCACTCGTTACTGCGGGCGGGTCATATGCGCTCACTATGTTTGTGACCGCCTCGTTCATTGGGCCCATGCTGCCAGATATTCTTTCGGCCGTTGTGTCTATAGGCGCCATGGTTATCTTGCTGAAGTTCTGGCAGCCTAAGACCGTCTGGCGGTTCCCAAACGAGCGCACAGAAACGGCTATCGCCCATTCTAAAAAACACAATCATTCGCGTAGTACTATCATCCGCGCTTGGACGCCGTTTGTGCTGCTGGTGATTTTTGTAGGCAACTGGGGCAGTACGGGCATCAAGGCCTTCCTGGACCACACCAGCGTGAAGATTCCGTTTGGCGCGCTCGACCATGCCATATTGATAGGTGATAAGCCAAAAGAAATTATATACAGCTTTGGCTGGCTGTCTGCCGCCGGTACGGCCATACTGTTTGCAGCAATTTTATCGGCCTTGCTGCTACACATGCCGTGGCGCGCCTTCTGGGAAACCGTGCAGAAAACACTGCGCGAGCTTGCGAAACCACTACTGACCATCGCAGCAGTTGTTGGGTTTGCGTACGTCGCGAACTTCTCTGGGATGTCGGCTGCACTTGGCCATGCGCTCACCGTCACGGGGCATTGGTTCCCGCTCATTGCGCCGCTCCTTGGCTGGTTGGGTGTGTTCATCACCGGCAGCGACACCTCGTCAAATGCGCTCTTTGGCGGTATACAGCAGCAAACAGCACACACGCTCGGCATAGATCCCACGCTTACCGTGGCTGCCAATACCAGCGGTGGCGTTACGGCCAAGATGATTTCACCGCAGAGCATTGCTGTGGCGACCGGCGCAACGGGACTCACTGGTCAGGAAGGCTCGCTCTTCCGGTTTACCATATTGCATAGCCTTGCTCTGGTGAGCATCATAGGCGTCATAACGTACCTGCAAGCCTACCACCTCCCCTGGATGATTCCCAAAGCCGCCGAAATATCGGCCGCAGCAAGCCACACCCAAATAGGCAGCGGCGAAATGGTGCTCATAGCGCTTTCTGTCATTGCTATAGTAGTAACAGCCGCCATTGCACTGCCAAAGCGCCTCCCGCGGCCAAAGGGCCCTGCTATGCCAAGCGCTGCGGAGTAGACAGGCAACGTTCAACGTGCAACGACCAAGTTATCAACAAACAATCAACTTACAACGAATTACGAAACATGATTAACGACAAACGAATGCGGCCGTAAGGCCGCTAGTTATCCGTCGCGTCAGCGACGTTAGCTGATGGTGGCCATGCGGAAGCTCCTGGCTCAGGTGTTGTCGGCTTTGACAACTTCCGTCAGGCGGCACGAGAACTATAACTGCAAATGAAGTGAATAGTTACAAGCAGGAAGATCCTTCGACTTCGCTCAGGATGACAACGAGCGGATTGTTGATGGCGCGGCCGCAGGCCGCTAGTAATCCGTCGCGTCAGCGACTTAGCTAGATGCGGCACTGCGGAAGGTTCCCGGCATGACTGTTGTGAGTAAGCACAATGAATGCAAAAATGCGACGTGGCAGTGTTTTTGCATTGTGCCTTATCACAACAGTCACAGAGAAGCTGGAGATGTGCCTGGCTTTTTTATGAAACTTTTTTGCCACCAAAAAAGGTTCTCGCCGGGCGGGGGCGAAACCCCGCATTCTCCTGAGGCTGGCAGTCCGAGAACTGCCACCTGGAAATGAGGTTAAAGACGAGAACAGGGAGATCTCTCCACTGCGGTCGAGATGACAGCAGTAGGGTTGCGGGGAGATCATTCGACCGTGCTCAAGATGACAGGGAGAAAGTGTCGAGGTAGGTGCGGGAGTCTGTATTTTACAGAAGTTTGGCTAAGTCTTTGGGCTCAGCAATCACTTTGTCTATGAGTGCATCGCGGCACGGGTCACCAGTGTTTGGACTAAGCGCAAAAATAGGCTTACTGAGTGCGCTGGCATAGGCCATCTCCATTGTCACGCTCGCGCCCACATAATCATCCTTGTTATACACATAGCAAACCTCTGCCTTCCGTATCCAGTCAAAATGCTCAAGCGTGAGGCCCTTAAACACTTTGCTGGTTACAAAGCCTGAATGGAACGTGTCTGTTTCTGCCACTACGTCCCCTTCCGCAGGAAAACTCGGTTCAAAAACCAGCACACCCAGGCTAGAGAGCTCCGCGCAAAACTTCGCAATCTCCTTGCGATATTTTTTACTGCCACAAACAACAACTGATTTCATAATCAAAAATGGAGGCACGTATGGGAGTTGCACCCATCTACGAGGTTTTGCAGACCTCTGCGTAACTGCTCCGCCAACGCGCCAAGCAACTTAGATTATACCGCAGCACCGAATCTGACGCCACCTCTTGCAAGATGACCGGCAAGTCGCTATAATTCTCACCTGTTACGCGGGCGTAGACCATTGTTTAGAGTGAGCGCTGCCAGCGGCAGTGCGCAAGGCAATCTTCTCTTGAAAACTTGTTTTCTAACACAGAAGTTGCGGGGTCGCAGAATGTGACCGACCTTGCCAGGCCAAGGACAAACGGCTACACTAGCCTAGTACATTTCACAGTTTTATATGCGGGTGTAGCTCAGTTGTTTAGAGCGCGTCCTTGCCAAGGACGAGGCCAGGGGTTAGAGTCCCCTCACCCGCACCAAAAAGGACTTTTCAGTTTCTGAAAGGTCTTTTTTATTACCGCCACCACTGAAAATAGGGCTTATATTTTGGGTGTACACTTTTCGGTTTTCGGTAACGTAGATTTTGCCTGTAAAAAGCATTTGTGTACACCAGTTCCTTTGTGCCACCGAAAGCTCAAAGTACCGCCTCCCCTTATCGTTCAAGAAACTAAAGGCAAAGTCTAGGAACTCGGCTAGGTCGCTCTCGTGCTGTTCGCCGAGCAACTCTATCTTTTCTTGATTATCGGCAATCTCCATTTTGTGCTTTTCTATAACATTTCGTATTTCCTCGGCAACAAAGGAGTTTTGTGGGTCAGCAAGGGCTACTACTTGGTTGGCGATAGCCTGTTGCTTATCAGCGTTTATAGCCTCTAGTCTTGATATCTCTCGCTTGGCTTCGTGATGCTTACTGTTAAAGGTTGCGAGTAGCTTTCTCTTGAGCTTTCTTAGCTCTGGTTCGGGCAATATGATGTTGTCCAGTAACTCACTAAAGCTATCGTGTACATCAATACGCTCTATGTAGCGGTTACACGTTCTGCACCTGTATTTTTCGTAGTAGCTGACCTTTTTACGAGGTTTGCCGTGATTTTTAGACCCGTTGCTTATTGGAGCACTAGAAAATCTCGGATTATGACGCTCGGCAATATCACAAGTCAGACACGTAATTTTATTGGTCATTGGGTATCTCGTGTCTTTGTCGGGTCTGTAGCCTTGTTGTTTTTTGGCATTTTTATCAAAAGCTCTGAGTATAGCTTCGTGCTCAGCTTTGGTTATCAGTGGCTCGTGCAAACCGTTTTCATTGCGTACGTTCAGCTTGCCTTTGAGTTCCACTGCTCCGTAATTGTAGGGGTCGCAAGCGTGTACTCGGAACTTGTCCATTTTGTAGCGTGGGTAACGTTTGCCAAACTCAGTCGTTTTGAGCCATTTCAAGGCTTCAGACGGCGTCTTGTTGTGCGAGGCTATCATCTTTAAGGCTTTTTGATATGGTCTGGCTATAGTCCAGTCGGGAACGTGCACGCCTCTTTCCAGTCCTTTTACGTATCCAGTCTTGGGGTGCGACGGTAAACGCCCCTCTCTTAAAGACTTTTGACCGCCTGAGACAGACTTTTTCATACGCTCCTCGTTACTGCCCTCGGCAGTAAAATACTTGAGAAAACGCATAAACCTTGCCATATGGTTGTCGCTATTTAGTTCTGGGTCAGAGGCGTACCAAACTTTTACGTTGTGCTTACTAAACTCAACCTCAAAGTAGAAAGCCTCGTCTATAGACCGCATAAAACGGTCAGGCTCGTCAATGAGCAAATACTTGATACGCTTATTCTTTCGGCAAGTTTCTAGCATTTCCTTGAGGTCAGTACGTTTGAGATTTTTACCTCTTTTAGTGGATACGTCGCCTGACCACTTTCGCACTATCTCTACACCCAACTCTTTAGCACATTTTTCTACAGCCTCATCTTGGCGGTTTAAGCTGTTGTTGGCTAATTGTTCTGGGGTGGATACTCGACATAGAGCAATCGCTAAATCACTCATAGCACACCCTCAATACCAGTAGTAGGCGTCTCTAGGACAAGCTTGCGGACTAGCATAGAGACGCCAGCTACTGACATCAAAAAATCATTGGTTAGTACTCTCGCTCTCATTGTCCGCATTTTGTCCTTTACTCACTTCCATTTTATCACTGGCTTTCTGTTTATGGTCTTGGTAGGCGTCATAGAGAAAGCTTGCCAGCTCATCAAGTAGCTCGTCTTTACTTGCGGTTAGGCTAGGGCTTGTTTCTTTTGACGCCATACCATAACGCTAAGTTATGGCGAGTTTTCTGTCGTAGAAACGAGGCGGTTTATTTACGTTTATTGCTCTCTCGTAGCTTGTAGTGTGTATCTCGGCACTTGTCGATGTAAGCTCGTACTTCTTTGTCACTAATACCAAACTTTTTGGCTCGCTCTCTTGTAATAACGGTGTGCACCTGCAACCGAGTGCCCTTACTGCCAGTTGTAAACATTGCATTGCGTAGCTTTATTGGCATAGCAATATTGTTAACGATTACGTCGGCTTTGGCGGGGCTATGAACAGTGATTGTTTTTGTATCTCCCTCCCGCTTAAATAGCTCACCGAATACTTTGTCCGAGTGGCTCTCAAACTGGAACGTCTGGACGACAAAAGTATTGAGCTTGAGATAGCGTAGGTCGCTATCATAGTCCAGCTTGTAAATAATGTCATCGGGGCGTGGTTGCTCGATTGGCACATAATCTGGGTTGTCCCATCTCGGGTCTGGTTCTATCATCTCCAAGCCGTCCTTGTTGAACCAGTGTTTGCGAGTGTCTGTCATTTTTTCTTGTCCTTTGACCTACGCTTTGCTTTAGCAGTAGATAATGCTGACTGAAACGTAGGTAAACCGAGGGTCTTGGTGGCAGATTTGCCCTTATTCTTTCGCTGTAAATTATGTTTATCAAGCATACGTTCTAGTGCATCGTTGAGCTTTTTGTCATTGCCTTGTAATCTAACCGTTTCCTCAGTTGTATAGGCGAAAGCACTAGACCAACCCTCCACACGAGCACCTATTGACTGTATTTTTCTAACCAAGGTAAGCGACCTATTGTCGACAACTTGGTGAATAGCTTTCATTACGTTTTTATATGATGAGTTAGCTGGGTAAACTTTGCCACTACTAAAACGTAAGCCTAAAAATTCGATGTCCTGAAGTGTTCTTGCGTAGGAGTATTTCCCGTCCTTTTTCCATAGTTCGCCAGCTATGTCGTCTCTAAGCGGATACAAGTTGAGCTTTATCTTTTTCAGGAAAGCGTGAGCCTTACGGTAAGCCTCGATTGCGTCTTGTTTATTTTTGGTCAATATAAGTATGTCGTCAGCATAACGTATAATCTGATACTTCTCACCCAACATATAGGCGTCAAAATCAGCCAAGTACAGGTTGGCAAACATAGGCGAGAGCGGACTGCCTTGGGCAATACCAGCTATAGCATCGTACTTATATGCTTTACCAGTTTTTCGCTCGTAGTAGAGCAAGTCAACGTTTGATATGTCATTAGCTATGACTGCCTGCACAAGCTCGTTTATTGAGGTGTCGGGCAATGCGTCGGTTAAAAGTTTCAACAGCTTCTTTTTATTTACGTTCTCAAAAAACTTTACTACGTCAGCCTTACAGCAGTATCTGTAACCCTCGCTCCTGAGCTTGAGTATTCTGGAGGCTACGTCCTCTATCTTACGAGATTTTATATAAGCGTAGCTTGCTGGGTTGTCAATTTTGTACTTCTTGTCTAGGTGGGGGTAGATAGCGTCGTAAATCGCTTTTTGGACAACCCTATCACGGACAGCAGGGATTTTGATTGGTCTGTAGCCACCGTCTTTTTTGTCGGCTAGATAAAGTCGTAATTCGGCAAACTTATAGGTTGTTTTCGGGTCGCTTAGTTGTTTTTGTATCTCGTCGACTTGACCATCAAGGCTCTTGCCGAACTCCTCGATAGTTACTTTATCGAGACCATATGAAAAAGCCCTCTTGGAGAGGCTTTTCCACGCTTTGACTAAATTATCACGGTTTGAGATTTCGTCTAATAATGTTGTTTTCACCGTTGACCCTCAAGAATAGAACGCTTTGCCTATAGCAGTTATCGAGTGATAGTAAGTTCAAGTTTGACCGTTACCGCTTGGGTCATTAGTGCCAAAGCACCAACCGTTGCGACAACCTGCGTCAGCCTGAACGTGCGACGTAGGGCTGTATAGCACCTGCTATAAACATATAGTACCATATTTAACCCATACTCCGCCAGTTTTGCCGAGTTGCCCCGATTGCTAAACTGTAGTTGTTGTGAAAAGTTCACCGCTTTGCCTCCCTTGGACACTTTTATATTCTTAGTGGTTACTTCTTGAGGTTTAACAGTAGCCGATATTTCGACCTGACTGCTAGCAACCTTAAGCCCAAAGGTGAGCGTAAGTTCAAGTTTGACCGTTACCGCTTGGGTCATTAGTGCCAAAGCACCAACCGTTGCGACAACCTGCGTCAGCCTGAACGTG
>JAKPIL010000014.1 GCA_029549845.1 bacterium | reverse complement strand
TCTCGGTGACGGTTCGCAGTGGGGGATACGCCTTACGTATGCAGCGCAGCCTTCGCCCGATGGGCTTGCACAGGCTTTCATCATCGGCGAAGATTTCATTGGTGATGACAAGGTTGCTCTCGTACTCGGAGATAACATCTTCCACGGCGCACGGCTCGATGAATCACTGAAGACATGCACCGACCCAGAGGGTGGCGTGGTCTTTGCGTACCAAGTTTCTGACCCAGAACGGTACGGTGTGGTCGAGTTTGATGACCACATGCACGCCGTTTCTATAGAGGAAAAACCATCTGAGCCAAAGTCAAACTACGCAGTCGTGGGGCTCTATTTTTATGATAATGATGTGGTTGAAATCGCGAAAAACATCAAGCCAAGCGACCGCGGAGAGTTAGAAATTACGACCGTGAATGAAGAGTACCTCAAGCGAGGCAAACTCAAAGTCACCACACTTGACGAGGGTGATGTATGGCTCGACACCGGCACTATAGATTCACTGAGCGATGCAACCGATTATGTCCGCGTTATGCAAAAGCGGACTGGCCAGATCATCGGAGCTCCTGAAAAGGTTGCATACGAGCAAGGCTTCATTTCTAGCGACCAACTCGCCGTCCACGCCGAATCCCTCAAAAAATCCGGATACGGCGCGTACCTGGAAGGCTCATGTTAGGTTGGGTGCGATGAAGCGCTCCGTAAACTCAGGCTCCCAACTTCAAAATTTCGCTGTAGTTGGACCATTTGATATCGAGAACTATGGTGACCATTTATTCGAGCACATACTCCTGCAACAGATCGATGAGAAATTCCCGGGTTCAAGAGTAGATGTGTTTAGCGTGTACGGCGGGCCACATGGATTCAATAAGGACGGCTTGCAAGTGTTCTCAATTGACTCGCTAGGAGAGCTGTGTAGCGAGAAGGATTATTCTGCAATCTTTATTGCCGGAGGAAGTGTCATACATTTTCACACACTCGTACAGGATGTTAGAGGCGTGATGAAGAAGTACCCCATGTGGAAACTATGGACCACAGCTTCATATGCAGCAAGTACGTATGCGATACCCCTGCTTTGGAACAGTCCTGAGGCGCCCTTTGAATTCAAGGGCTGGGAGAAGTTAGCCGCAAAATCTTTCGTACAGACCGTCGACTACCTTTCTGTCCGCGACGAAGCATCGCGTAACTCACTTCTTGATCTTGGTGCCAGCACTCCGATAGTCAACGACGACTCCGGGATGCTATTCGCTAGTTTCGCCGCAAAAAATAATCTTGCCGAGTATCTCCCGGAAGAATTAGACACCAACGACACAAGACCTATCGCAGTATTTCACTGTAACCAGAACTTTGACACAGACGATATGAACCCTCTTTTGGCTACGCTCAGAAAAGTGGGAGAAACTTTTCGCGTCGTTCTGCTACCCCTTGCTTATACCAATAGGGAGCAGGACATGTTGCACATGATCTATAAGTCATCGAATGAGAGTTTCGTATTCATAAACCGCACCCTAACGTTTAATGAAATTTGTTCAATCTTCGTTGCTTGCAAGCTCTATATGGGACTTAGTTTCCATGGGGCAATTTCGACATATTGCTCGGGTGGAGAAATTGTAGCCTTCGATTATGAAAAACGCCGAAAAACCGAGCAGCTGTATGAGCGACTTGGTAAACGTTCTAACTACACCAACGACATTGGAGCTTTTAATGATGCCGTTGAGAGATGTCTTAGTCACGGGACTCCGCCTCCGAGCCCGGCAACTCATGACATAGAAGCAAACTTGCATAAACATTTCGAAAAGATGTTGTCGCACATATATTCAGAAAAGGCAAAGGAGCCCCATGACATATCTACCGTCTATTCGGCGGTACTTTTTGAAATGGCAGAGAGAGTCCGGGCCGAGACGGCCATTCAAAGTTTAAGTGAGGGCTATGCAGAATGTTACAGACAATATACAGAGCTAAGGAAGCAGCTTAACCCTGATGCTGGCGACTGAGCACTTCACTAATCTTGGTATTATCCCCCCAGACCTCGCGTGAGTCATATGGACGATCTGGAAATGCATTGTACTCTAGCCGAATCGAGAGATTATTTTCATGAATGAACTGTTCGGCCCTTTTGCCCAACGACACGGCTACGCCCGAACAGCAATTGATAATACCGTTCACTTCAGTCTGTTCGGTTACGGCAACAATCTGTTTTGCTAAATCCTTAATATCGATGAAGTCATATTTGTTCTTTCCGCTTGTGAACGGGAAAGATGTCTCTCCTGCATTACTTGAACCGATTATTTTCGTAAATACTGAATGGTTATTTTCATCATCGCCCGTGATGTAAAATGCCCGTATCCACTGATACGTCGCGCCGTACTCACGCGCAAGCAATCGGGCGAATTGGCGTACGTCATTCTTTGCTATCCCGTACATGCTCGCGGGGTTAGTAGGAGTATCATCATCTATACAGCCCTCCCAGAATCCAACCTCATGCATTGTGCCCATACCTACGAACTGCTTGAGCCCCCCTTTGAGCATGTCCCTAATAAACGTATAATGCTCGCGCAGTGCAAGAACGTGGCAGTCATGGTTATGCTGAAACCCATTACTCCATGCAAGATGAATCATGCTATCTGGCTTCCCCATTTTATTAAAAACGTCAGGGTCGCCAGAGAATATTTCTTCTTTTATTATGGTGAGTTGACCGGAGCTCTTGAAGTAGTTTTTTTTATCTACTACAAGCACCTGGTGTCCTTTATTTATCAGTTCCTTGACGACGTGTTTACCAACATAACCAGACGCACCCGTAACTAGTATTCTCATGCCCTACCTTCTCTTTGGCTTGGTTTATTGTTATTATACTACATATCGTAAGGATGCGTTTATGAGAAGACTCTGTATATATTTTTTTTATGATACCGAAGGCATAGTAGACGACTACGTAGCAGACGCCGTGCATGCCATGAAGGAGCACTGCGAAAAGCTCCTCGTAGTTTGCAATGGGAAGTTAACTAGTCAAGGTCGAACTAGGTTCTACGAAAGCGGCGCTGATATCGTGTACCGAAGACAGAACAAAGGCTTCGACGTTTGGGCATATAAGTACGCTCTCGATAAAACGGGTTGGGAAGCACTCCGTAATTATGATGAAGTAATTATGATGAATTTTACTATTATCGGCCCCATCCATCCTCTCTCGGAGATGTTTATGGCTATGGACAGGAAGGGTGCCCTAGATTTCTGGGGACTGTCTGTCCATCACGGAGAAAATTACGATCCTTGGGGTATCATGCCGAACGGCTACATACCCGAACATCTGCAATCGCACTTCATTTGCATAAGAAAATCTCTTTTATCAAGCGTTCACTTCCGTAACTACTGGGCCAATATGCGGCCGATTAACACATATCAGGAAGCTATCGGTTATCACGAGGCAATCTTCACGCCAACTTTCGAAAAACTTGGCTATACATGGGACAGCTACGTTCATTCCGAAGACTTAAAGCCCCTAACATCATACCCTCTTATGTTTCGGCCTCTTGACATCATTCGAGATCGAAGGTGTCCTTTCTTTAAGCGCAAAGCCTTTTTGTTATCTGCTACAGAATACGCGGCAGCCGGTGCAGTCTCTGCCCCGAAGGATACCTTGGACTACTTACTGTCGATTCAATATGACACAAGAAAGATCTTCCAAAACTTGGTGCGGTACTCAAACCAAGTAGACTTAAGAATCACGAGTAATCAAAATTATATTGTCGAGACTGATAGTAACTGGGAGAATTTTATACCTCACATCACTAATACGTGTGCGTTCGTTGTCTACGTCGACGATTTGATATCAATGAAAGCACTAACAGAGCATCTCGTAGACGGCCACGACCATCCTGATACATTTATTCTCGTGAGTAGCAAGTTGGGCAGAGAGCATTTGGATAAAGAACTACGTAATAACCCTTTTGTGAAAAGCATATTTGAAGGAGCGCTGCAGGATTGGTTGATTGTTGCGTCTAAGATATCGAGCCACTACGACCGCCTAGCCTTTGTTAATGTCCGAGAGAATAGTCCTAGTATGTACCCGAATACAAAATATGGCCTGGTTAAACATAGTCTAAATTCTCTCGAAGCATGCCAGGACCCCTTCAGCAATACATCGGCAGTCCTTGGCAAAAATGGGCACATAGGGGCACTCGCCACGCCTGTCCCCGTGTGGTGGGATCAGGGGTCTTGGTCAAGATGGAATTACAGGGTATTTAATAAAGCCTCAACATTACTAAAACGTCAAGGTGTATATGTTGCAATCGATAGAAGCAAGCCTCCTTATGCGCCTGTTGGCTGGGGATTACTTATTAGGTCAAGTATTCTTGAGGGTCTATTACAGAAAACTGACATAGATGTTTTGCGGAAAAATTCAACGGAGGTCATTTTTACAAGCATCCCATTCAGTCTTCAATCCAATGGGTATCTACTTGGGATTGTCTATACACCCCAGCTGATAACCGAAGAACGATCCCACTACCAATTAACTGATGCTTTGTACAGGAACCCCGAGACGACTACCCCTCCACCCCCTGTGGAGCTTTTACCGACCAGTAGAGTATATTGGCGATCTGAAAATGATGGCTACCTCGAAAAAAGGTCGGTTGCTTCAGAATACACACTGTCTCCCGACGGGAATTATGAGTTTGAAGTAACTCTACCTTCTAACTTCTCCTCCCTCCGCTTCGACCCAATCGAAGAAGGCGGCGTTGTTTGCGCCAACATCACGGCAGTCATCAATACAAAAAAGGTGATCCTAAAGCCACTAAACGCTGTTTCTTATAAAGATTCCCACATCTTTATTACGAGTGACCCGCAGTTCGAAATTATTGATGGAGGGAAAAAAGGCGACCACCTGAAAGTTATCTGTGAAAAGATGAGTTTTTTCACAAGCGGTGACTTCGTTCCCGTCAGATACGGCGAAAACTCTCGGATTTATGGGAATGCTGTTGCGCAGGCCATAGAGGACATGCAGCGACACTACAAAAAAAGGTTTCTGGGTTAAAATAACGACCCCAAGTGCCTATTCTGACGAGTTTGTAAAGATAAACTTTTTGGATACTACAAAGTTTACCAGCATACCAGCTAGACTACCGATTGCAACGCATATGAGTACGGCGTGGGGGATATTACCGACCAGCATAATACTTACGACGTATGCACCATAGTTAACAACAAGCCCGGCAACCATTAGAAGAAGGTAGTGAGTGTACTCCCTGAAAAGCGAGGTGTGTCTTGAGGTATGCTTTCCAAACGTCAGGCTCCTATTGATAAACCACGTCGCAGTAGCTGCGGCGATAAAAGCGGGTATACGCGCAGCGTAGACGCCTAGGTATGGGTGTAGTAACGTCGTGATTGATGCGTCAATGCCATAACCAACAACACCAGCAATGCCGAAGAAGAGTAATTGACGAGCTGATAGTCGTTCCATTATGTCAGAGACCGAGATCATTGCGCACCGATTTATGCTGTAGGTATGCCAGGTGCTTTGACTCGTTGCGGCCCTTAGTAACCGTACGCAGAACAAGCCCTATGGTGGCACACAGCACGCCAACTACTGCGAGGCCGCTCGCAACGATTAGCGTTGGAAACCGCTGCACAAGATGAGTGCTTAGGTACTCTATAAACACCGGTATCATAATCACAGCTGCAATAAGGATGAAGGTCGAACCGACAAGCGCCCAGAAGCGTGATGGTCTTTCATTTGAGTAAAGGCGAGCAATCATTTTTAATATGCGTATACCATCTTTATAGGTCGAGAGTTTGCTTTCTGAGCCGATCGGACGCTCGAAGTAGGGAGTTGCTACTTCACCATAAGCCATTTTCATCTCGAGAGCGTGAACAGTAAGTTCGGTTTCTATCTCAAACCTTCCGGACTCCGCCGGGAATGACTTTGCAAAGCGCCGGGAGAAAGCGCGATAGCCCGAGAGCATATCGGTGAACTGCCCACCAAACATCTTCTGGACAGAGCCGGTAAGCAATCTGTTACCTAGTCTGTGCCCCAAACGATAGTTATTATTGTCCTTTGAGTCTTCAACCCGACAACCAACAACCATGTCCAGGTCTTCATCTATTAGCTTTTTAATTAATTTTGGTGCCGAAGGAGCATCGTAAGTTGCGTCACCGTCAACCATGAGATACGCGTCCGCATCAACGTCCGCAAACATGCGTCGCACCACATTACCTTTTCCGGGACGTATAACGAAATGGACTACAGCTCCAGCATTATGTGCCAGCTCTGCCGTCTTGTCCGTTGAGTTATTGTCAAAAACATGAATCTCGGCATCGGGTAAAACTTTTTGAAAATCTTTTACGACCCTAGCAACTGTCGTGCCTTCGTTGTAGCACGGTACTAGTACTGCTACCTTCATGGTTATTTCTTCCCCTTGCTCTTTTGCTTCATATTTGAATGGTTCGAAGTAAATGGCAGGCGCTGCGCAGCTATTACCTGGAGACGCCTGCGGTAACGCTCAGGTATAAAATATTCAACACCTATGACTGCCAGACCCAAGAAGAAGGCAAAGAACGCAAGACCCATGTACGGTGGCAAATATGAGTATTTTATCCTACTCTCTCCGCTCAAAAGATTAACCTTCTGGAATATTCCTTGTTCTGTTTGGGCGGCCACGGTAGAACCATTCACACTTACTTTCCAGCCCGGCAAATTTAGCTCTTTGCGCGTCAGGCTACCTCGACTAGCACACCTCACCATTACCTCGTCACGTGATATCGCTTCGACTACAGAGCACTGGGCTGTGGTAGAAAAATATGCAGACGGGCTTGAAACCTCATATATATCAGCGCCGAAACTCTCAAATACCTTTTGGATACCGGCTTGCGAGGCTTGGTCGACAGTAATCTGGTTGTGCATGGTGACAAGGTATTTCACCCCAACATAACGGAAGTTCGCTTGATTACGCACAAACTCATCAAAAGCTGTTGGACCATTTTGGTTCGCGCGAAAATAACCAACGAAAAGTATCGGATCTGTATTTGAGTCGAGATTTTTAGTTAAGTAGTTAGACCAAGCCATTGGTACTGGTAGATCGTTTTGGTTGATTGACGCAATCTTGTAGAAGCTACCATAGTTTGGGGCAATAGGGCCAAGAGTATAGAACCGGCTATTTCCCAAGTTCTGTTGCAGGAATCGTACTGGCGCCTCGCTAATTTTTACGCCCGGAGTTGAGAGATGAGGGATCGCAAACATTAGAAGAAGATCTGCTGCAATAATAGTTGTTACAAAGAATATTTGGTACTTTTTACGGATAAAGATTCTCGTAAATACAATGCTAAGCACAATCCCAAATGCCCAAACTACACTAGCAACCGCAAAGTGCTTATAGTACGGGGCGGAGCTGACCCTCCATACTTCTTGGTGCGCAATATAGGTAAGCACGGTGAGTGTGCCCAGTGTTACGAGCGTTGCAAGCGCGAACCGCCCCCGGGAAATTTTTTTGTCAAGCAATGCCTGCAACCCAAAGGCTCCAAGCACCGTTGCTGCGAAATATATTGATGGTGTCGCATATCGGAAGAACGCTGCATTCTTTATTGTTGGCACGATGTTCCAAATGAATTCGGCCGGGCCAAAACCAAACATTTTGAGCAGACAAGCAAAAACCCAAACACCAAACACAAGTCTAACTATCCTGGGCGTAGGCGCAAACAGCCCAACAACCGCAAGAAAGAACAGCACCACCGGTATATACCCACCGATGCTCCCCCAGTGCGATGACAGGAACCCTGTCGCATCATAGCTTGACTGCGCAGAAAGCGTCCCGTAGACATATGGCATAACTTGAGCGGGCATTGACATCCTGTTAAGGGATGCGTGTGCAAACGCACCTTCATGACCGCCAATATTTGCATCCGGAAGATAGCCAAGAAACGCTACAAGTATAGGAGCAGCCACCGCAATACCAACAAGTGTCGCTAGCGCAAAGCGCCTTAAGCACGCTATTCTCTGCTTCGCTTCAATAGCGAAGATACGTGAGATCACCCATACTCCGACAAGCAGTGCATTAATAAACGCCGTTTCCGGGAAGCCCGCGTACAAAGACAGGGCAAGCCCCAACGAGAACAAGACCCAGCCTCGTCGTTCTTGTTTCTTCACCGCAGACAAGATGCACTCTGACGCATAGAAGAGTACAGGCAGAAAAGCGATAGGATTAAAGACTGCGTTTGTCAACCACGCAAAAGTTCCATTTAGAGCGAAGGCAGCAGCACCAATAACAGCGACTGTGTCCGAAAAATTCAGCTTTTTCAAGAAGAGGTACGTGAAAAATCCGGCGATTACTTCAAGTATTATGTGCATGAGAAGTAAGCCTCCAGGAAGCGCAAGTAATAGCGTAAAAGGAGAAAGTGCTGCAGACTGCATCTCCCCCGCCAACGGAGAGCCAATACCCTCATAGTGATTCCAGAAGGGCATATCCCCACTAAGTAGCTCCTTTGCGGCAGCGTACCCAAGTGCCTGTGTCGTAAAGCCATTATTTGGGTCGATTGTGTCTACGCCCTCGAGAACGCGTGGCGTGGCTTGAACGGCCAATCCCGATAGCTGTAGCGTGGGGTTTGGGTCTCTCCAGCCAAATAGATACAACCCGTTGCCAGCTACTACCACTGCACCGATCACACATAGTGCTATCAGACTTATTTTGTGGACGGTGCACCATGCCTTAACATGATCCTGCAGTCGTTTCCCTACTCGCATACGATGAAGTATAGCATACGTAACGATAGTTAAACGTCTGATACGATTCGACAATCTTGAGCCGCTTATGATAAAATTCTTGCAAGGAATCTCGCACCCATGGAAAAAAAACGTTACTCTAGAAAAAGAACCGCGTGGCCAGCTCTCGGAGTAACCCTTGGCATTATTTCGATACTCACGGTGGCCGTACTCTTTTGGACGGAAAAGACTAATCGGACTGAGTTATTCAATTGGCTTGGAGGCTCGACAAAAATCGCTGAAAACACCGACGAAACAGCGACCACAACAAGCACGGCAGCCTCTGCCCAGAACGACTTTACTGCGGGTTCTGCACGAAAGGAAGCATCCAAGCCCAACATTAACGAAGGCACCATAACAGACAATAACGGGGCTACCGTAACCCCACCCGCAGAGAACACCTGGGTCAGGTCTTCCGACGGAAGCTCAGTTATCGTATACAGCCCAATCAATAATCAAGTACTGCTGACTGGCCAAATACTTTCGGGTGCGTCAACAGCCACTCGTGTCAATTTTCGATTGATCGATAATATTAGTGGAGTCATTGCGCAGGGCACACTAAGCGTAGTTAACGGAAAGTTCTCTGGCGTATCAAGTTTCAAGACGGTAGCAAGCGATGGGCGAGTCGATATATTTACAAGTGATGATCAAGGGGTTGAATCAAATAACGTTTCTATCCCGGTAAGGTTTGCCCAATGAAGGTCTATAGGCTTTTCATCGCAATAAGTCTCTCTGCTATTGTTATCAGTGGTACTTATAGCTATGCGCGTCCAAATGTAGCCTTCGCAGCATATGCAAGCAATAGAATTATCGATAATGCAATCTTTCTCAATAGCTCATCTATGACTGCCGCCGCTATCCAGAGTTTCCTGGTGAGCAAGGGTAGTGGCCTTGCCAATATGTCGTTCCTGTTTGACTGTGCATCGACCGGCATGTCACAGCAGTACTATCAGAGCGCCGGCGCTCCTTGTGGCCAAACCGTTTCGGCGGCTACGATTATTTACTATGCGGCTCAGATTTATGGTATGAACCCGCAAGTGATTCTTGCCACCCTACAAAAGGAGCAAAGTCTCGTCACAACTCCAAACCCCACCTCCTGGCAAGTTAACCAGGCAATGGGCTATGGCTGCCCAGATAGCGGAGGGTGTGGTGTGTCGACATTTTTGTACCAGATAGATAATGGTGTGTGGACTTTACGGTTTCACATGGAACGTGCGCGCGGCAATATGGACTACTGGTTTCACTCAACATCATGGGTGTGCGGCACGGCAAAGAATTACTACTCCCCCAGCCTATACCCAGGTCAAAATGTAAGATTCTATGATGACAGGGGTACGCTATACACAACGATTCTTATCGATAACGCTGCAAGCTCTTCATTGTATTGCTACACCCCCCATGCATACAACAATCCGAATGGGCTATATGGCCTCCCGGCTTCGGGCACAACCGGCCAATACTATAGTGGTAGCTATAATTTTGTCACATACTTCGAACGTTGGTTTGGACCAACGAAGGCTGGCGAATGTGCAGCATTTAGTAACCCTCCCGCAGGGACTTCCTCCGGGCTCCGCGTGACTGGCATGCGTCTTAATGGCGTCACCTCCCTTGGACTCATAATTTCCAATAACACCGGCTCTAGGTGTGCCGAGATCCATCAGTGGCAAACAAACTACCAGTCATGGACGAGCCACCTGGCGACACCAGAGCCTGCTTTTAACCCTGCTGCTGCGCAAATTATTAGCTTAGATGGTGGTAGTGGTGGGACAAGTCGATTTGTTCTTGTGAAGTACGGAAACACGCCAAGCGGAACTGTTGAGCTTCACGCATGGAATGCTACAACCAATCAATGGATACTTCACAGCGTGACAGATCTTCCATTGTCAGATCTCCAAAACGGTTACATCATATCGAGAGGCAATACGCTAGTATTCGTTAAAACAAAAAATACAAGCTTCGGAAAGATCGAGTTCCATGAGTGGTCTTCTAATTTACAGCAGTGGGCAGCACACGTCGTAACCGCACAATCAGATAACGAGGCGTCGAACGGGCTTGTGATTGCAAGGGGTGAGAAGATGGTTTTTGTCAAAAACGCTAATACTCCTAGCGGAACCTTTGAGTTCCATGAGTTCTCGTCGAATTTTCAAGATTGGACTCTTCATATCGTAAGCACCCAGCCAAATAGCGAGATGGCAAACGGCGCCATTGTATCTGTTGGAGACCGCCTTGCCTATGTAAAATATAAGAATACTCCGAGTGGACAGATGGAAATACACGAGTGGACCACGAATTTTTCAGATTGGGCATCGCACATTGTGAGTAACCAGTCTATTGGTGAGGCACTGTACTAGAGAATTTGATCGAGTATTGTACGATCTAGTATCCGCGTTGCATAAGATACCAGAGATACTCATACGGTACGCTTCGTGCTCGACGCAGGGCACGAATTTTCTTCCAGTAAAGAGGCAGTCGCAATAAACCCACAAGCCTACCTTTTATAACCATCCTTGTGGCTTTATTTTGGCCACGGTGACGTAAGGTCGCGATTGTGTCAAGATCACCTTTTAGGATAGCCGGCGTCATGGCCAGCACCATCCTGAACGGAAGATTCTTTAATAATAGAGCGCTGTTGTTGCGGAATGTATAGTATAGGGAAAAACCAGGATTCTTCCCAGAGCTAGCCGAGCCCATATGTAATGCTCTCGCTCCAGGCACTAAATAGTTATCCCAACCCATAGTTGTGGCTCGTGCCGCCAGGTCAACATCTTCTAGATACATAAACATAAGCTCGTCGAATAACTCAGTACCAAACGGCTGCGCCTCGATGAACTTTCGCGTAATCAAGCATGCGGCAGCATTGACCCCAAACACCTTCTTTGGACCAAACTCGGTCTGAGATATATTTCGCCAGTTACCTTGTGTCCCTTGGCCATTTCGGGATATAAATATATGGGTTGAATCAATGACATCGTGATTGTAGTAGTCGAGTGTCGTTCCCTGCATGCAAGCCGCTTGGGGCTTCGACACACAAAAGTCAGTGAGTATTTCTAGCCAAGTACTCTCTATCCGCGCGTCGGTGTTAAGCAGTGCAATATAGCCAACTTCTTCATCCTCAAGTGCTTTCTGTATCGCAATGTTATTACCCTTAGCAAACCCGTGATTCTCTTTCTCTTCTATAATCTCGGCTTCGGGCATTTCTTTGCGGGCAACCTCCACAGACGCATCGTGAGATGCATTGTCTACGATGATGACCTTATGGCTCGTATTCGTCTGCGCCTTGATAGATGCAAGACACTCGGGAAGCAAATCCTGGTTGTTCCAGCATACGATAATAAAAGCTGTCTTTGCTCGCTGTCTTACTGCGTTATGCATTGTCTGCTCCTGACGGAATGTAATATGTACTCTTATCAAAGCTTAGTTCCTGGTGACTAAAGCAAAATATCGGCATGATGTCATTGCCGCCCGTAAAGACAGTTCGGAAGTCTCCTGCGTAATTAAGTTTCGTGCGTGGCCATAGGATAGTTTCTCGCGAGAATTCCGTCACAGCGCGCGCAATATCTTCGATGCTAGAGGGATTTGATGCGACGATTTTCGCAGCAGCCTCTTTACGCACAACGATGCACCTACCAGAACATCGATCGAGATGACGTGTCCATGTTGAGTTTCCAAGGAACGTATGCGCTCCCACTGGGTAGCCGACGAACAGGGGCATTTCAGTGGCACCTATCTTTACGCTTCCAGCATCTATAATCCGATTTGATAGCTCATCAATAATAAGTGGTACGACTACGTCAACATCAAGACACTGACCAAGAAAACCCGCTACTCTTTCTAGCCAGTCGTCCTCCTCGTTCCAAAGCAGCGCAGCCCCAAGGAACACCATTGTTTCTGCTGTTGAAACGTTCTTCACTTTCGTGAGATATTCTTCCGTTGAGTCTGCGTGCACAGAAGTAAGCACATTCTCATACATGGACAGCATCTTCTTGTTGGCCTTAAGGTTGCAGATATAGACATGTACGCCTTTTACCCCGCTAACAAGTCGCATGAGTTGCCTGGTGTATTCGGCGTACTGTTGTGAGTCTGTCGAAGGTAATATAACAATAGCAACCTCAAGAGCACTCGCTTTATAGGTAATGTCGTAGAACCCGGGCTGGTTATCAATGCTAGTGACCTCTCCCTGGAGGCCATTTCTTGAGAGATGGTCTGAGAGAGCCTTTTTGCCAGCCGTTAAAACATTGTCTTTCGAGGAAAAATTTGCCGCTGTTGAGGTTGCGATGGCTCGCCAGTGATACAAAATTTTAGGTATATGCTTAACGATCGCGCCAGCATCGATAACTCGTAGGTACAGATCGTAGTCTTGAGCGCCCTCAAACCCGGGCTGATAACCACCCGCTTTCTTCAGCATGCCTGCATTGAGTACCGTGAGGTGATTGAGATAGTTGACTTGGCGCATCGTGTGCAGGGACCACCCTGCTTTGAAATGTGGGTCGAATCGCTGTTCCGAGTCAGGAGATATCTTATCTTCGTCACTGTAGAGAAAATCTGGCTTATCGCTACCCTGCAGTTCACATGCGACCTCGTAGAGCGCCTCAGGCGCAAGCGTATCGTCATTATCGAGTAGTGCGATGTACTCCCCGGTTGCATGTTTGATGCCAATGTTCGTATTACCGGCAATGCCAAGGTTCTTATGAATATCGACTACTTTTATTCTGCTGTCGATATTGCTGCATGAAGCCGTAGCATCACGAGTAACCTTGAGAGTTGAGGCGTTTACGAGCAAAAGCTCCCAGTTACCATATGTCTGATTTACAACAGAATATACAGCCTCTAGCAAGTACTCTTCTGGGGCGTTGAACACTGGAACGATGATGCTTATCAGTGGTTTATAACCCAGGTCCCTCTGGGGCGTCCAGAACATTTTTTCAGTACTGACTACCCACTCACGGTAACGTCCATCTGCATAGAAGGGCGAAATAAGGCCGAGTCGAATGGCGAGTTTTTTAAGCACCCTCCTGAGTAGTGAGTTATTGGGTAAGATTCTTTTTGTTATGCGTAGGATGGTTCGTCGTATCACGGGACCCGCCTCTCAATCTTCATGCATGGCTTGTCTTGGGCGATTATTGCGTGCGGGTTGTTGCTTCCCATAATGCGGAACGCTTGGGCTTCTTTTTCTCGCAGATAGTATGTGGTGACTGCCTTGTTTGCGACTGCCACCTCTATCGTATATTCTCCATTATTGAGTAGTGGCGGGAGAGAAACGACGTAGGCAATCCTTGCACCCGCCTTAAATACACCGAGATCGCCCACGCCTTCTGTGAGATTATTTGCAGCAAAAACAGCCGCGTTAAGATCTTTTTTCCATATTGTGATACCGACGATTGGGCTCTCCACCCGCTCACGAAACTCAATCGAAACATGTGCTTGCACAAAACTGCCAAATGCAACCTTGTCAAGAATCACTCCCCGAGAATCCTTGAGGTGGCAGTCAACCAATGTGATTTTGGATTCCATGCTCGTATTATGCTTCTTGTTCGCTTCATCCCGGTTACCCGCATCTAGCTGGCTCAACACGATTGGTGTATATTGCGCAAGAACATCTCTAATGGGCCCTACAATGCCTTGCTGACCCCTGTCGATAAGTACGCCCCTTGTACAAAACCGCTCAAGAGCCCCCATGTCATGTGAAACAAAGACGACTGTTGCCCCTTTTTCCTTCAGCTCATAGAAATAGTCAAAACATTTTGTCTGAAATGCTGCATCGCCAACCGCAAGCACCTCATCTAGGAGCAGTATGTCACTTTTTGCTCGAATGGCTATACTAAACGCCAGACGGACTTGCATGCCGGAGCTGTAGTTTTTAAGCTTCTGGTCCATGAAGCGTTCAAGTTCAGCAAAACGCACGATCTCATCGTACATGCCATCAACTTCTTTATCGTTAAAACCAAGCAGCGCGCCATTTAGGTACACATTCTCGCGGCCGGTTAGCTCTGGGTTAAAGCCTACGCCAAGCTCTATGAATGGCGTTAGGCTGCCGTTGACGATAATCTTGCCTGAAGTCGGTGTATATATCCCAGCGAGCATTTTCAGCAGTGTGCTCTTGCCAGAACCATTGCGACCGACAATGCCGAAGAATTCGCCTTTTTTAATCTGGAATGATATGTCTTTTAGAACTTCCTGTGTCTCGAACGATCTATCTCCTTTTGCAACAAGGTTGATGATACTACCTTTGATTGAATTCTGCCGATTATGGGGAAGTTTGAACGACTTATGAACCCCTTCAACAGATATCGCTACATCGTTTTTTGGGTCATCTGCAATAACGAGGTGCCCTTTATCTTTCGCCATTATAGGTTCTCCGCAAAGCTGTTTTGTTGATTCCTAAAGTACGCAAGACCCCCAATAAACACAACAATAACGACCGCAAAGGGTATGAGCGCATACCAAGTGTTGTGGTGAAACACCCGCCAGATAGTGATGACGTTATTATCGTGCGTCACAACCGCATAACGAGCGTCTTGGATTGCCTGGGCAAGCGGGTTTAGTAATAGGATTTTTTGGTACATCACATCTTTTATCTGTGTTAGTGGGTACAAAATAGGCGTCAGATAAAAACCGGCCTGGATGACAACTTCCCATATGTACAACACGTCCCGGTATTTCACAAAAACGGCTGACAAGAAAAACGAAAGGCCAAGTGCAAATATATACACCTCAAGCAATATGAGTGGTAAGAACACAAGCGACCCCATGGGAATCACGTGATTCATCACCATAAACACGACAAGAACTATGAGGTTGAGGCCAAGATTTATAAGGGCGTTCAGGCTCGTACTAAATACAATCATCCAACGCGGAATGCGGATTTTGCGAATGAGATCGCCTCGCCCGACTATGCTCCCCAGGCTCTGCTGTGTCATCTCGGTAAAGAAGTTCCATATGATCATACCCGTAAAGAGATACACCGGGTAGTACGGAATGCCTTTGCCGAGCGGAAACACGACCACAAAGACCACGTAGAGAATGGCGAACATAAGCAAAGGACGCAGCAGCGACCAGAGATAACCTATGGCTGAACCCTGATAGCGCAGCTTAAAGTCCGTCTTTACAAGCTCGATGAGGAGCGCTCGGTTCTTTTTCGAGAAAACTCGTTTATATACACCCATTGCTGGTAAGCTATTATAAAGGAAGCCTATGACAAAGTCGACGGGTAAACCAGTTGTTGTGATCCCAAACCTGAACGGCGGAGAGGCGCTGCTAGATGCTATCGCTTCGTTGCGGGCACAAACGCTTCAGCCACACATCATTGTGGTGGACAATGCCAGCACCGACGGGTCAGCAGATGAAGTCCACGGGCAATTCCCCGATGTCGAGATTATCCGGAACCGACGCAACAAGGGCTATGCTGGGGGCGTCAACCCGGGGTTACGCCGCGCAATTGCGCTGGGAGCATCGTACGTTGCACCGTTCAATGATGATGCCGTTGCGGCCCCCGACTGGCTCGAGCGCCTGGTATCGTCACTCGAAAACCACGAGGCTTACGGCGCCGTGGCTTGCAAAGTTTTGCAAGACGACAAGCACACACTAGATAGCACAGGCGACTACCTTACGCACTGGGGGTTGCCTTACCCGCGAGGACGAGGTGAAGCCGACAGAGGTCAATATGACATCCCGGGTGAAATATTCGCCGCAAGCGGCGCTGCAAGCCTATTCCGAGTCAAAACACTCAAGCAAGTCGGGCTGTTTGACGAGGCGTTCTTTGCATACTACGAGGATGTTGACCTTGGGTTTCGCATGCAAAACCAGGGCTGGCAGGTTGGGTATGAACCACAGGCCGTCGTGTACCACAAAATTGGGATGACGAGCGGCCGCATGAAGGGCTTTACCACATACCAAACGCTCAAAAACCTTCCCCTTCTTGTGTGGAAAAATGTGCCGTTTTTGCTCCTGTTCCGGGTTCTGCCGCGCTTTTATCTTGCATACTGGCTCTTTTTCTTCCGGGCGTTTAGTAGGGGGCACGCGTGGCCAGCGCTCCGTGGTGTTTTTATGGCTACCTTTTGGTTGATGTGGAAACTGCCCGAACTGGCCACACTGGATAGCAAGCGAAAGATTGGTTCCAAAAAAGTCTGGTCGCTACTCCACCACGACCTGCCGCCAAATGCACGGGCCCTGCGAAAGCTGCGCGGTGCCTGGCACCGCCTGTGGAGACGGGGTTCATGAGCCACATCGTCATAGATGCACGAGAGTCAGGGACTTCTACGGGGAGGTACGTCGATAAACTGGTCGAGAACCTCCACGCGCTTCAGTCACCTCACTCGTTTACCGTACTGGCAAAATCGCCCCGCCTTGCGGCCCTCCGGGAGCTCGCGTCTGGTTTTGACATAGTCGCGTCAGACATAAAAGAATTTACGCTTGCCGAACAGCTGACCCTAAGGCGGCAGATTGAAGGCCTCAATCCCGACCTCGTGCATTTTACTATGGTGCAGCAGCCGGTTTTGTACGCAGGGAGGGCGGTGACAACCATGCACGACCTCCCACCACCCGGTTTGGCAACCCTGCCAAAAACCCGGCCGTGTATTGGGCTAAACAG
>JAKPIL010000009.1 GCA_029549845.1 bacterium | reverse complement strand
GGCTGCGAGCTGTCGGAGCATGGGAAGCGGCAGGCCCGCAACCGGGCTGGGAGTATACTAGGGAGATGGTTGGGCGACAATGATTGAGCTAGTGCACGAATCGGGCATAAAAGCCGTGGTAAACCCCGCAGGGGCGTTTGTAGAATCATGGACTACGGCCGACGGCGTAGAGCTACTTTTTGCCCGGCGTGATATGCCGAACGGCAAGAACCGCGGAGGCATCCCGGTCTGTGCTCCTGTGTTTGGCCCAGGTGAAACGGTGGGGTTAAATCAGCATGGATTTGCCCGAAATGTGCGGTGGGAAATAGTGGAGCAAACTGAATCCCAGGTGAAACTCACCCTTGATAATCCGGCATCCCAGGTGAAAGACCTGCCACCACTGTATGCAGGTTGCGGCATGGACTTGACCATCGAATTGCTCGAAAACGGCCTCCGCGAAACGCTTGAGATACGGAATATTGGCATTGAGCCGTTTGCGGCGAACCCTGCATTTCATCCATATTTTCCGGTGCATGCGGGTGAATCGGCCGAGCACGCCGGAGTGCTCATAGATAGCCGTGAATACCAGCTTTCTTCTGCTGAGCTGGCTGCGACGCAAAAGATAAATAGCGTGAGCTCGCAGGCACAGCTGGTGGCGCCACATGGTATCTGGACGGTCACGGGCGACAACCTGCCGTATTTTGCGGTGTGGTCAGAGGATGCAGCCAACTTCGTGTGTGTAGAACCAACAGCGGGTGGATACCTTACCGATAACCCTGGCGAAGCGGTGAACCCCGACGAAACGAAGCTGTATAGCATGACGATACTTTTCAGTCAAAACCTAGCATAGCTAGTAAGGCCGGGATAGCTTAAACGAAGTAAATTCTACTACGGGATACCTCTGTTTTTATGTTGCAAAGAGTAGCCATAAGCGTATAATTTTTTACAGCATTCGTCGATACATACACCACTGAAATAATTTCTTTCATGCAAACAGATACAGAAACGGATAAAAACAGAGTACGCACCGATACGGGCAGGCGATTTATTTTTACGCGCATGGTGCCGACAGCCGTCATCGTTTTTTTCATACTCTTTACGTTTTTCCCAGATTTTGGCAGCCCAATAGCAAACTTACGAAGTCTTGGGCGGGGCGGTGCACGGCTTTCGTCCGAGCAAAAACAACAGAACGCGTTCGCTGTTGCTACCGGCCTTCAGCAGCTACAGGCGAGTGGTCAGCTGGGGTCGTACCTGCAGGTGTCGAGTGGCGGGGTGAGCGAGCAGACCCTGTCATGGGACGGGCGGCTACACCTTTTGGCTATATCGAATGGCAATACGGTTGACCTGAGCGGTCTAGTAGCCGTCTCGCCGGCAGCGCAGTCACTTGCAAAGTCTGCAAATACTCTCAGCCTGTCTGGGAGTACGACCACAGTCGACCTTGGCAGCTACCTGGATAATACCGATGCCCAAACTGTTGGTCTAGCAGGTACCGTGCTGACGATAAGCGGTGGTAACACCATAGATCTTGCGCCCATAAACACCGACAGCCAAACCCTATCGTTGAGTGGTTCGAGTCTGAGTATTAGCGGAGGTAATGCGGTTAATCTCACGAGCATAAACACAGATGTCTTGGCGAGCCTCAGCTGTGCTGTTGGCCAGATTGCTCAGTGGAACGGCACTGCCTGGGTATGTGCTTCGCCGTCAGCAGCTTCAGATGCTCAAACACTCAATCTCTCGGGCAATAACCTATCGATTCTCAATGGCAACTCGGTCTCGCTGGCGGGCTACCTAGACAACACAGATTCTCAGACGCTTTCACTTGGGAGTAACACGCTCTCTCTGGTAAATGGCGGGTCTGTTAACTTGGCCGCGTATCTCGATAACACCGATGTGCTTGCCGGCTTGGCTTGCGGTACGGGGCAAATTGCCAAATGGAATGGTAGCGCCTGGGCTTGTGCAGCAGATAGCAACACGGCTACCAATGAGTCTCAGGTTGACGCCTGGGTCTCGAACAACGGCTACCTCACCAGTGAAGTAGACGGCAGCACGACCAACGAGCTCCAAACGCTCAGCTGGAATAGTGGCACACGCATCTTGACAATTAGTAGCGGTAACACCGCAGACCTGGGCAGTTTGCTCGACAACACCGATGCTCAGGCCATATCTCGCACAGGCAACACCATATCTATAACCGGCAATGCCTCGACCGTTGACCTCGGTTCGTACCTAGATAACACCGATGCGCAGTCTATTTCTAAGACCGGCAACACCCTGAGTATTTCGGGTAGCGTCAGCACCGTTGACCTGGCAAGTTACCTGGACAACACAGATAGCCAAACCCTCAGCCTCGCTGGTTCAACTCTGACAGTCTCGGGCGGAAACAGCATCAATCTTGCGCCCATAAACACTGATAGCCAAAACTTAAGCCTTAGTGGCACCACACTGAACATCTCTGGTGGCACCGGTGTAAACATTGCGAG
>JAKPIL010000003.1 GCA_029549845.1 bacterium | reverse complement strand
AGCTTGGCCTCGGCAATATCATCGAAGTGCTCTTCGACACTAGCTGTAAACCCGTAGTCTATGACCGGCTCAAAATAATCAGTCAAAAAGGTGGCAATGAGCTGGCCGCTAGGGGTGGGAACGAGCTTGCCTTTGGTGGCGCCGGTGTTTTCCTGCACGACTTGGCGTTCTACGTCGGGTGCTGTGTGCTGGTAGGTGAGCTCTATGACGTCACGCGGTGATCCCTCTGAATCGCCACGCTCGACGTAGCCACGTGTCTGAATGGTGCCGATGATGGTGGCGTACGTGCTTGGGCGGCCGATGCCGAGCTCTTCGAGCTTTTTGACGAGCGAACCTTCGGTGTAGCGGGCAGGCGGTCGGGCAAAGACTTGGCGGGCGGTCGCGTGCTGGAGTTTTACTTCATTTCCTGCAGTCAACAGAGGTAGAATGGCGTCTTCTTTACTTCGTCCGTATATTTTCAAAAACCCGTCAAAGATAACAACCTCGCCTTTGGCTTCAAAATTGGGTGTGCTCGAAGCTGGCATGGTGGCAATGGTTATGGTGGTCTTTTCGAGTTTGGCTGGGGCCATTTGGCTGGCGAGCGTGCGGCGACGAATGAGCTCGTACAGCTTTTGGTCGTATGGGTCACCGCTGGCAACCTCTAGCGCCATATCGGTGGGGCGAATCGCCTCGTGAGCTTCCTGGGCGCCCTTGCTCTTGGTTTTGAATGCCCGCACCTGTACATACTCTTTGCCGAACGACTTTTCTATATAACTGGCAGCCGCAGCCATGGCCTGTTTGCTGAGGGTCATGGAATCGGTACGCATGTAGGTGATTTTCCCGGCTTGGTATAACTTTTGGGCGCTGGTCATGGTGGCGCGGGAGCCAAAACCAAGCTTGGCATTGGCCTCCTGCTGAAGCGTGCTGGTGGTAAATGGTGCTCCGGGGTTGCGCGAACCAGGGGTATTTGTGACGTTGGAAACGGCAAACGCGGCGCCACCGAGGCTTGCCAGGAAGTCATGAGCAGTCGCTTCGGTGGCGAACCGAGTGGGCACCTCTGCCTTGACCTCTGCTTGGTCGTGGGTAAACTGTGCGGTAACCTTGAAGTCTGACTGGCTTTCGAACGAGGTTATTTCCTGCTCTCGCTCTACCAGCAGACGAACGGCTGGGCTTTGGACTCGCCCGGCACTCTTGCCGCCCGGTACCTTTTGCCACACCACGGGGCTGAGTTCAAAACCGACTATGCGGTCAAGGATCTGCCGTGCTTGCTGTGCTTCGACCAGCTTCATATCGACCGTACGGGGGTGCTTTATGGCTTCTTCTATGGCCGGCTTGGTGATTTCGTGGAAAACGATTCGGTTTGTTTTAGTTGGGTCCAGACCCAGTACTTCACAGAGGTGCCAGGCTATGGCCTCCCCTTCGCGGTCTTCATCGGTTGCGAGCCAAACGGTACTGGTTGCCTTGACGGCTTTTTTCAGCTCGGCAATGACTTTTTTCTTCTCTGGGTCAACTTCGTACTGTGTTTTGAAACCGTTTTGTATATCTATAACTGGTGTATCATCTTTGGACTTCTTGGGGATGGCACGAATGTGGCCGATGCTACTGAGCACGGTAAAATCAGCACCGAGATATTTCTCGATGGTTTTTGCTTTTGCTGGGCTCTCGACGATAACCAGATTTTTTGCCATAAACTTTATACCAGTATATACACTTTATCTAATATAGCTAGCGACTGCCAAGCATAGCTGGGAAACGCTGCGCCGTCAAGTCTCACGGGTAATTCTGAGAAATTTTATACCCCGCCCATATGCCGGCTAGGCTCCCGACGGCGCTGATGCCCGCCAGTGGCGAGTCGCAAGGCAATTTTCCGGGGCAAGCTATGCTTGCCGCAGTGAAATTGCGGGTGACAAGGTCCTCCGAATCATGAGCGCAAGCGAACGAGCCGGTAGGTGAGCTTTAGAGCAGGAGGAGAGCTGAGTTCGGATCCATTCCGAACCAGCGAGGAGGACAAGGTCCTCCTTAACTTGGCGCCCAGTGGTTGTTGCCCAAGGGGTGGATTTTACCTGAGAGCTCGAGCATGGTGAGGGTCTGCGTGAAGAGTTGGGGCGCCAGACCGCACTGCTGGAGTAGCTCGTGGCCATCGCTCACGCCGTTGTACAACAGGTCTAAGACGGCTTGCTCGTCGGCGTTTTCGCCCTTATGGATGTACGTGGTGGTCACTAGGTTTTTAGTGCCGAGCGCAAAAAGGATGTCATCGACAGAGGTGACGGGTGTGGCGCCGGTTTTGATGAGATTGTTGCAGCCTACGCTGTTTGGGCTGGTGATATTGCCCGGTACCACCAGGACATCTCTGCCTTGTTCGAGTGCAAACCGGGCGGTATGCAGCGTGCCGCTTCGGTCGGTTGCCTCTATTATGAGGAGTGCGTTACTTAGGCCCGCGACTATACGGTTGCGGGCTATGAAATTCTGCTTCAGGCTCGGCGTGCCGACCGGATATTCGGATATGATTGCCCCGCCCTGCTCCAGGAGCCGCTTTGCAAGGTTTGTGTTGCTGGCGGGGTAGATTTCATCGAGCCCGTTTGCCAGGACCGCTATGTGCAGGCCCCTGCTGTGGAGTGCAGCCTCGTGTGCGACGGCGTCAACCCCCAGCGCGAGACCGCTTATGATGGTGATGCCTCGCTCGGCCAACTGGCTTGCCAGACGCTCGGTGACTGCTCTGCCGTAGGGCGTTATGCCACGGCTCCCCACTATGGCAACCCGTGGCCGTGAAAGCCAGGTCTCTGGCTCCGCACCGAGGTAAAAGAGCTCTTTTGGCGGCGAGGGTATATTCCGCAGGGTTGCGGGATACGCGTTATCGTCTATAGAAATCTTTTTTACTTTCATACGAATACATGAAAAGGTATTGACACTGCGACACTTTTTTGCTAAAATAGCAACTCATAAGTGTTCGTCACCTCTTTGGTGGCCACTTTCGCACCTTATATCCCCATTCTAACATCCTCTTTCGTTTCTGACGAAATGATGGAGGAAAAATTGTTAGATTGTTTTAGAACGTGCCATGCTATAAAGTTGTTACCCTCCACTTTTCTCTTGGCGTTATCTGGTCTTGAACCAGAAGCGTTCTAAAACAAACTAACCCCTTTAACTAGGATTCGGCCTGTGCGTTGCACGGGGCGGCCCCAGATACTGGCAGTGAGCCTGAACGGTTCTTCCCGCGCAAGCGGGAGAGGCACGACATCGTTGATTTCATAGATGTTTCGATGCTTCACTCATCTTGGTGGGTTGAAGGGTGGAGGGAGCCGACGCGTTCGGCTCCATAAATAGACCATCGAGCGGTGCCCACCCCCTCTCGGTGGTCTTTTTATGTTGGCTTGATGTCGTGGCCCAGTTGCCTCTGGTGACCGCATAATTTCTCGCCGTCGTGTACGGTGCAACCCAGAAAACTGCTTGGCGGACTACCTCAGGCGGTTCTTACTCTCTCCAAGATCTGTTAGTGTACGCAGATACCGACGAAGTATTCTTGTAATTTGTTGCAGGTTTGGCTCATTAGGAAAGCTCGTTTGGTGGCCATCACAAATGGAACCAGTTTCGCGCTGAGTATACGTAGGAAAGAAATATAGTAGACAATATTAAAAAAATATGCTACAATATAAATTAGACATGAAAGAGTCGAGCACTGAGTCGAGCGTTACGCCATCTTCCCCTGCATCTCCTCTGGAAGTGATTACAAAAAAGGGCGATGAACTTGATATTATCGAAAGAGGGCGTGGAGCATTTCCGATCGCACTTACAGCGCTAGAAGGGGTGGCTGCTCTTATACCGATGTCGCACAGAAGCGTACCAACAGCGGATGTATTGATTACCTACCCTGCCTATGCTACCGCTGGACTAATTGCCGCAAAAGGTATCTCTACCGTTGCGAAGTTGATTTCCCGTCGCAATCTACAGAAGATAGGCGAACAGCAAGAGCTTGTGCGGAAAACTTGTCCCGGCGAGCCAATCGATATCTTCCGCGTAGGGCGCGGCAAGGATAGATCGCTAGCGGTGCGTTGGTATGGCATAGACGCTGAGGATGATCCTACTGGCAAGGCAGGTCGACTACGTAAAGTTGCCGATTGGGCTGAGAAGGCAGGTATAGCTCAGCTCGCAGTAGGCGCGGACAACTTGAGTCTAGATGCTAACAATGGTAGTACGGACTACGGACCGATTATCGATGCCGATAGTAAATACGCTGATAATTTGAAACGGCGTCGTGCTGCAATGCGTCTGGAAGACCCGTCAACGGATAAGACTGTGCTTGTACTGACGCCAGACAAAGCTCGGCAACTTGCGCAAGCCCTTGAGAAAGACCGGGACACGTCCACGCTCGCCCGCTTAGTGTCCCTGATACGTATAGTTGAAGTACGCGATGAATACGATAAATTTTGTGAAGATCGTACCAGCAGTGGTGCCTTACTGGGGCGGTTGGGGCGAGCAGTTCAAATGGATTTAGACGCTCAAGTTGAAGGTGAAGTGACAGAGATCGTTAACGCATACGGACACAGAGATTCGCATATTGATATGGCTAGTTATTCTGTTATCGGAGGAAATATATTTAAGACGTTTAGCTCACGTTTCCGGAACCGGGAGCATGTTGGGCGACCCGGATCCTCGTGCTCGGTCCTAGCCTATCTTAATGAGAAAAATCTAGATGACTTAGTAGCAAAAGCATTTGATACTACTGAAGAGCTAGCAGCTCCTCGTCGTGCTCTGTATGCAGCCTACCTGATGGTACACAACAAGGTTGAAGATGACAATAGACAGCTTGAGTTGCTTCACGGGAAAGAGAGCGTCTCGGCGCTCTGCCCGCGAACGACGCTGCAAAAGCTGCACGAAAAAGAGATTACCGCTGTAGATATGTCTCTTCGGGCAAAAGCACGAAGGAGCCTCGCTGCGGCTGCATTGGTTACTGTCGCAACCATCGGAGGCGGTGTGGCGGGAATGGCCATGGACGCGGTGGACTCCCAGCTGTACGGCAAATACATTCCTTCGGGCTATGATGCGTGGTGGCGCACAAAAGCACAAATAGACCCCACAGTTGATGGAGACTCGACTAGGCCCCCTTCCATATATGGACCTGAGGGTCATTCACCCGAGTTCAAAGAGTTTCTAGACAGCTCAACACCTCACCGAATTGCATACGAAGCCACAGATGTCTACGAACGATTATGGGATGCCGATACAAATCTGAGTGTCATGTTAGCGCAATTATATCTCAACAAATTTGGGTGGGACCCAGACATAATTCGTTCTACCGCAGCTGACAGGATTGATAAAGAATGGCTAAAAACAATCCGCGAACGGTTGACTGTGCCGGCAGAGTTATTGACTGCCGCCATGGGAGAAAGCCTGACAGGAGACGTTCCGGGCAAATCTAACAAAGAGCTATATAGAATAACTTCACTTACGGGGAGGGAGAGCGCCGGCCTGTGGTATACGGATACTCTGAACAGCGTGGAGGTATTAAGAACCCCTGGCCCTCCAAACACTAGCTTGCCAGGAGTCTCGTTTAGTGATGCAGTTGTTAAAACGCCCAAAAGCCTTGATGTTCCGCATGACAATGAAAGCATCTGGGCGCTACAGCCAGATTTTCGAGTTGATACGCCGTATATATCAGTTGACGCATATAAGCTGGGTGGTTTGGGCGGCGTTGATAAAGCGACGAGCCTGCCTATCATAGCGGGCGGCGAAGTTGTTGCGGCGAGGATCACCGATTCCGCCAATCCTGACACTGTTATAGCGGTCAAGGTCTCAAAATCAGAGGATAATATGTATAGCGTCAAACTCGATAATGCTACAGCGAAGGATATGGCCGCATATAGAGTCACGAAGCCGATTCTCCAGTATTGGGTAAAAATGTCCGACACCCCTCCTAACCATTACGACTCAGCCTTTAGCTGGCCGGCTGGAAATAAGGTAGGCACGGGGTATGAGCCGATCGATACAGGTGAGGTTGCAAAGTCTGTCAAAAAAGCACTTGGCCTAGAAGAAACGGCCACAGATGAAGAAGTATATAAGACCATAGCGTCCGGACGGACGTATAGTTATACTCCGTTTGCTAGCCAGGGCTCACCAATTCCAAGCAGTAGAAACTTCGATAGCTTTGACTACCAAGCAATATTGACAGAATGGGGTACTGTGATGGCAGGGCTTAAGTCGATGAACTGTAACGTGGCAAGCGCGACTGCCTTGCTGGCAACACAGGCTGGCAAAGGTACAGTAAACCAAGCAGTTGGGTTCATGAATGATGGCGATGACAGTTTGTCGCAGAAGGAGGCTCACGCGTGGCTAATTGACAGCAATGGCGCCGCGATAGACCCAACGCCTAGTGGGAAGAGTCTGTACCCGGTGGAAAAGGCTGATTTAACCACAAAAGACTCTACGCCAAACTCACCCTTACCGCTGAAAGAATCTTTTGCCGTTGCTGCGTTGCTCGTTTTGGGGGCTATACAACGAAAAAGGATAGCAACGGTGGTTGGAAGTGCCTTGGTCACAGAACTCCTAGGTAGGCGCTCTACCGAGGCTGCATATAAGCACGCACTGACGGTGGCGTATGCAAGGCCAGGCACTACTCCCTATGCTACAGATTCGGGACGAGAGCTATCACGCTTGGATCTTGCGCGAGGCATTACATCAAACTTTAGCCAGGAAACATTACAGGAACTTCAAGAGGGCCTAGGTAAGCACAAAAGAAGTACCAGTCTTCTTGCAAAAAAGTTCCCAGGTATAGCGCAGTTTTCTGCGCTCGCTCAAGATATCGATCTGTAAGACAGGATTAGAACTAACTAAAAACCACCACGTTTCTGCCTATAACTCCTATTTGTGTACTCTAGATTCTGGTGGGGCATTAAAGCTCAAAGACAGATTGCTATTTTCAAAGTAACTTATAAAAACCCACGGGTGTCGGGAGTGAGGGGGGTGCCGTAGGCGTATTCGCTTA
>JAKPIL010000180.1 GCA_029549845.1 bacterium | reverse complement strand
ATAAAATCTTATGAAAGATGCTACACTCGAACCCCGACCGCAGGAACTTTGGCTGGCTGCTGAAGCAGGAGGTAACCCGCAGCTACTAGGTCTAATGACCCTTAAAGAAGCGGTTATGAACCAGTGGTCTTCAGCTTCCCGCGATCATGATTCGACAGAGAGGCATAACATGGTCGTAAATGGCCTGAATGCTCAAATTGCTCAGCAGCAGAAGTCTCTTGGCTTAAACCCAAATGTCGGACCAGATTATAACAGAAGTTTGGTAGACCCAGGTTCCTAAAAATTGTATAATCAAAAGCATTATGGCGAAAAAGAAAAAGCAAACAAAAAAGAAGGCGGCTGAACCAGTCGCAAAGGCACCATCACCAGTAGTAGGGTATGTGCTTGCCGTGGTGTTCATCCTGGCGGCGCTGTTTATATTTATAGGTGGGTTTAACGCCGGTGGCAGCCTGCCAAAGGGTCTTTTTGGCGCGGCATCGTGGCTATTTGGCTGGGGCGCGTGGCTGGTGCCCATAAGCCTGCTGTACTGGGGTTTTTACAAATTTACGAATGACGACCACCGTGTGCCCAGGGGCCGCGTGTTTAGTATGTATATGTTCCTGGTGCTTGCATCGGCTTGGTTTTTCACGGCATTTTCACAGAGGCTCGCAACGGGCGAGGTTACCGGTGGCCATGGTGGTCATGCGGGTGATTCGGTGGGGAACGCTATGCTGGGGGCGCTCGATAAAGTGCCGGCCAGCTTGCTGTTCTTTGCCTTTGGGCTGCTCACATTCTTCTTTGCATTTGGCATTTCTCCCAAGGTGCTTTTGAACCTGGGTCAGCTATTCCGTCGCCCAGAGGGTGAAGAGCCAGAAGGTGAGCTTGCTGCACTCAAGGCTAAGGCAGCCGAGAGCGGCTTCCAGCTGAACGAGGGTGTACCAGTGGTGAAACATAGCGAAGGCTCGTTTGCGAAAGAGCAGGTGCACCATTCTAACTTTAAGAACACTGCACAAAAACTGAGCACAACCGAAAGCCACGAGGCGCTGACAACTGCGAGCGATCCAGACTGGAAGCTGCCCAGCATAGACTTGCTGGACCAGAAACAAGACAAAGCAGATGCTGGGAATGTAGAGGGGAATGCGCGGATTATAAAGGAGACTTTTGCCAACTTCGCCATAGATGTTGATATGGAGGGGGCAAACATTGGCCCGCGTGTCACGCAATACACACTTCGTCCGCCTACAGGGGTAAAACTTACCAAAATCACCGCTCTTGAGAACAACCTGGCGCTTGACCTTGCTGCCACAACTATACGTATGGAAGCGCCTATTCCTGGTAAGCGAGCGGTGGGTATAGAAGTGCCAAATGTGAAGGGTGCGACAGTTCGGTTGAGTTCTATTTTCCAGTCACGCGAGTGGACAGAGTCAAAGGGCGCACTCACGTTTGCCATAGGGAAAGACATAGTGGGGCATTCGGTCATAGCGGACTTGGCGCGTATGCCGCACTTGCTGGTTGCTGGACAGACTGGTTCAGGTAAATCGGTGATGATAAATGACATCCTGACGAGCCTGCTTTTCCGGAACAGCCCAAGCGACCTCAAGCTCATTCTGGTTGACCCTAAACAAGTGGAGTTAACACCGTACAATGACCTACCACATCTCCTCACGCCCGTGATTCACGAGCCAGAGAAGTGTATTTCTGCTCTGAAGTGGGCGGTTGCAGAAATGGAACGGCGGCTGCGTACCATGGCCGAAGTGAGCAAGCGAAACATAGAGGAATACAACCTCATTAAGCCTGAGGAAAAAATGCCGTACGTGGTTATAGTTATAGACGAGTTGAGCGACCTTATGATGATGGCAGCACGTGATGTTGAGGCACTCATCGTGCGAGTAGCACAGAAGGCTCGTGCGGCCGGTATACACCTCATACTTGCAACCCAGCGCCCGAGTGTAAACGTCATTACCGGACTCATTAAGGCGAACGTGCCAGCGCGCATTGCATTCACTACGGTGAGCCAGGTAGATAGCCGTACCATCATAGACCAGATGGGCGCAGAGAAGCTGCTCGGTCGTGGTGATATGCTTTACCAGACGTCTGAGATGCCCGCACCTAAGCGTGTTCAGGCGGCATTTGTGAGTGACGAAGAAACCGTGAAGGTGAATGACTACATACGCGAACAGCGCGCTCCTGACTACAACGATGAAGTTGTGAGTCAGCCGGTACAAATAGGCAAGGGCGGCGTGGTGGTAGCCGATGATGCTCATGGCAGCAATGCCGACGAAGACATGTTCCGCGACGCGGTGCGCGTGGTTATAGAAAGCCGAAAAGCATCGACCTCGTTACTGCAACGTCGTTTGCGCATAGGCTACGGCCGTGCTGCACGGCTCATGGAAGAAATGGAAGAGCAGGGCATCATAGGCTCGGCAGATGGCTCCCGCCCGCGTGATGTGCTGGTGAGTAGTCTCGACCAAGTGTTTGGCGGAGGCGGTCCTGGTGGCGATGATGCTGCCGACCTAGATGAGTACGGCGTACCGACCGATACACCCGACCGCGACGAATACCTCGCCCGGTAATACCCCGGCGGACTCTCGATGACTATTAATTGTCATTATTCGCTACGCTTTGTATCTAGATCTAGAGACGCTTTTGCTGGCATGAATAGGACATAGCTCAGCTATTATATGTCTGAAAAAAAACCGAAGAATAAATTTTGCCAGAGGT
>JAKPIL010000172.1 GCA_029549845.1 bacterium | reverse complement strand
CTTAATCTCATTACGGTCGTCTTTAGTAAGCTTGGTGTGGTGTGATTCATTCGTTTACCGTACCACGACACATGCATACAGTGTTCGGGTTCAAAACCACATATTAGTTAGCTGCCGTTCGGATTCAAAACCGCATTTGGGTAAGGAACATCACTAGTCATTATGAGTACACCACACCCAGAAAACCCATTTGTTCAGGAGCCTGACGGTATTCCTAGGGCAATTAGTTTTGACCCCAGCGCTTTGGTAGAACGAACATACCCTGATTTTTCTGACCCTAGCCTCCCGCCCGATACAACCTCAACGGTAGTCATGGGAGAGTATTTAGGTAAACGTTTTGCTCGCGAAAGACCATTTGATGTTTCTGTGGTTATGGAGCCTACCGGCAAGACGTTGCCTGGAATTGAGCGCGTTCCAGTGGGAACCCGAATGTACCCATGGTTAAGCCGGAATGGTTGGGAAGTAACTCCAAAAACTGCGCTAAAGGCCACCGCTCTCGGTCTATTGGTGGTAAATGCGGCCGCAAATAGCCACAATGCTTTCACCGCCGCTAAAGATCTAGGTGATGAGCTTCATGGGACTGCGCATGGTATTTATAGATATTTCGATCCTGTTCCTGACGTGCTCGTACCGGGTGCGGTAGTAAATATCACCCCAGGCAAAACCGTAACTATTAACGTAGATACACCCGCTTCAAATATGGCCGGCAAAGATACTGTTGACCCTGCTGCCGTAAAAAAATTTACAGACGCAATCAACGCTCAACTTAATGCGGGCGGAAAACTAAGCGAAGTCACAATAACGGGTCGGTCGTCAGACGAATATTCAACAGATAAAGAAATTGGTGTTCCAGAAATACCAAACAACGATTTGTCTGATAGGCGAGCAAAAGCGTATGCAGGACCAGTTGTGCGTAGTCTAGGAGTAAATGCAATAAAGCCAAAGCTTACCGCCAACCAAGATGTAATTAGTCAAGAGCTAAAAGCTCAGCTTCAGGCTGAAGCAAAGCGACTTGGTTTTTCATCACTCACAGACGCGATTCGCAAGGTTGAATCGGGTGTTCAAACAGACCCTGCCTTTCAGAAGGCAATCAATGAAGCCTTCACCGCAAAGCGTGGCGTGACAATGAAAGCGACCGTCGAGCTACCCGGAAAAGACGAAGTAGAGGTTATTCGTACGGATCATTATGAGCCTGGGGTTGATAACCCGCCCGAGAACCCAGATCGTGACTATGACGGTAAGTTTGTTCCTTTCCTTATCCCACCCCTTCCGCGCTTCAAAAAAATCATGAAAGAAGCAATAAAGCATGCCTGGAAGTTCGTTCCCGGGAAAGAGTTGATGATTCCCAAGATACTAAAAACTCCACGAGATATGGTATGGGTACGTCTGCGCCCTGAGGCGCTACAAGATGACGGCACCTTAGTAGATATGCCGTGGGCATATACGCGTAAGTATGAACACCTAATGCGTGATGGACGGATAGCAGATATCTTGCGTGGTAGATTCAAGAATACTGCAGGCGAAGATAAAGAGTTGAGGATTATGTTTGTCGATAAGTCGCCCGCTACTAAAACCGTAGAGGCATTTGAGGGGCTCATACGGCAGTTTTCCGCTATGCGCGGAGGTGAACTCGCCGATAAAATAACGGGTATATTTGTTTACCCTGAGTCAAACGCGGGGCTGCGTCATGGGAATCCGAAGAAAATTGGTGTGGGCGTGGATAAGCAAGATCCTTCTGAGATCCTTGGATTCTGTGCCCCTGCACTTGAACTCGTTGAGATGCATATGAAAGAAACACAAAACCCAGATGAATTACGAAAGTACTTCGCAGACTATATGGGCGCACTCTGGACCTTAAGCCATGAAGTTGCCGGCCATGGTACCGATATTCGTCCAGATAAAGTACGGCTAATGCCCGTACGGAGCAGGTTATACAATAATGCATATCTCTCGAGTGACCCATGGGAAGATAGGATGAAAGATAATTATAAACAGAACCTGCGATTAGGTGACCATCGGCGTGCCAGATGGTTTGACCGGGTATTTCGTGGCCGTAAAAATGACGATAAACTTATGTTTGATGCAGAATTCCCAGTTGTCGACCGTAATGGAAATACCGTAACCATCAGTAGACAAGTTACTGCAAATGACCCAACCTTACAGCATGCGACAAAGGTGTATATTAGTGGCCGTGATGTTACTATGTACGCCGGCTCAAACCCGGCAGAGCTTCATGCTGAAACGGCGGCATCGGCAGTGACTGGCATAGAAGTTCCTTACGGTGAAGCAGGAGCAACGGTGAGTACTGTAGCAACGGCTGACAATGGCAAAGCAGCGTCATTTGCACAGGGTTATCTTGCATCACATCGCGACTTGGCTACGTATGGCAATGTTATTGGCGCCAAGCCAGGTACTGTTCCTGTAGGGTTTGAGAATCCGCCAGAAGTAGATATCACCTACACAAAACCAGAAACTGACCGTACGATGCAGGGGCATTATCGCCGTGTACGCTCACAGAGAACCCTCCGTCCAGAGGAAATGATTGCCTTACTCTCACAGGCTGTGGGTAATAAGCGCAAATAGGGCATTCATCCTTTTCTCATTACGGTATATTTTCCGAGTGAAACCCCGTACAGAGGTATGATATGGTAATGGGGTGAAAATGACATCTCTCGCTGACGTCGAGCTGGCGCTACAAGATTACTACGAAGTGACACATAAGGTCATGGGTCAGAACATTACCATTGACCGTATGCAGCGACTCATGGCGCACATAGGGCATCCCGAACGAAAACTGCGTATAGTTCACGTAGCCGGAACAAGTGGTAAGACATCTGTAACGTACTATGCGGCAGCCTTGCTCCACGCTGCCGGATCTAAGGTTGGATACATTGTTTCGCCGCATGTCGATAGCATAGCAGAGCGGGTGCAAATAAACGGTGAGCCATTGCCGGCAGACAAATTCTGCGCCTACTTTGAAGAATTTCTGAGCAACATCGCGACCGTGTCTGAAAAACCAACGTGGTTTGAGGTGCTCGTCGCGTTTGCATACTGGGTTTTTGAGCGGGAAAAGGTGGACTATGCAGTCATAGAAACTGGCATGGGCGGGCTAGAGGACGGCACGAATGTTGCTGCGCGACGGGATAAGCTGTGCGTGATTACCGATATTGGCTATGACCATATGCATGTGCTGGGCGACACGCTCGGGAAGATTGCCTATCAGAAAGCCGGGATTATTCACGAGGGTAATATTGCGCTCATGTACACGCAAGCACCAGAAATTATGCAGGTTGTTCGTTACTGGGTGAGCCAGCAGGAAGACGCCGAGCTGCTAACATTTGAGCAGGATAGGCTTGCCACGGCGTATGGCGACAAGTTCCCCGGCACCATGCCAGCATACCAAAAGCGCAACTGGCTCCTCGCGTTTGCGGCCTACAAATACCTCGCAAAGCGTGACGACCTGCCAAACATTACTGCGACACAGTTGCAAAAAACACAGGGGCTGCAAGTGCCTGGCCGAATGGATGCGCGGAAGGTTGGTGAAAAAACCATCATTATGGATGGGGCACATAATGGCCAGAAGATGACCGCGTTTTGGCAGAGTTTCACCGAACTCTACAAAGGCGTAAAACCGACTGTTTTGTTCGCTTTGAAGCAAGGTAAGGAAATAGCAGACATTGCTCCACTGCTTGCACAGCATGCCAGCGAAGTCATAGTGACGACCTTTTCTAAAACGCAGGACTTACCCATTGCCTCCATGGAACCAAGTGAAATTACTAGCGTATTACAGGCAAATGGGGTGAAATACCGCGTATGTGCCGACCAAGGTGAAGCGTATGCTGTGTTCTGCGAAGTCACCAAAGAAGTTGGCGTCATAACTGGCTCGTTCTTCCTCATAGCTCAGCTGCGTGAAGGCCACAAGGAGCTACGATGATACGCGATATTGTAGCCGTAGACAGCAAAGGTGGCATGGCCAAGGGCGGGAAGACACCGTGGTTTATTCCCGAAGACCTGGCGTATTTTTACGAACAGAGCAAACGCTTTGGCGGTAACCTACTCATTGGTCGGGGTACGTACGAGGCAATGAAAAAGGGGCTTCAGGAGCGAGAGGGAACGGGCGCATGGCCACCGGCCGGCCAGCACCTGTATGTGCTCACCTCTCACGATTTGTCAGATGAACCTGGCGTTACCATCATCCATTCGCTGAAGGACTTTTTGGCAGATATGGCAGCCGCAGGTAAAGACGTATGGAATGGGAGTATTGCCGAGGTTGAACCGGACGAAATATATCTAACGCGCATAGACGGCGACTATGACTGTGACAAATTCTACCCCACAGAGCGGCTCAAGCACTTCCAGCTTGTATCGAGTATACCTGGCCAGCCGCTCCCAGCCGAACCAGCCTACCTCTTTGAGGTGTATGAACGAGTAAGTCCTCAAGACACCCCCGGTTTCATATGAGAAAACCTGGATAAACAAGCCTTTGGCGGCAGTGTGCACCCCGCTGTGCCCGTGACGAAGATTGTGTCCGGGGTGGTATTGACACTAGTGTACTAGTGTGCTAGTATGTTCTGTATGACGGATTTTAGTGATTTTATAGAGTTAGTTCATGCTACCCGAGATAAGCAGCTGCTCGCAGACCTCTTTGCTGGTATAACCACCGATAAAGAGCGGCGAGAGCTTGCTCGGCGACTTGAGGTTATACGGCGGCTACTGGACAACGAAGCTCAGGCAAAGATTGCAAGTGACCTCGGCGTGGGCATAGCTACCGTTACTCGTGGTTCAAAAGAACTGGCGCAAGGTAGATTCAAAGTCTTGAGGAAAATGTCATGAATGCCGTAAACCGAACTTCAATGAGTCGCGGCGTGTTGGGTGCTTGGTGGAACTCTCACTATACATGGGAGTCTTTTTGATTTTGTAACGAGTAGCTACGCTAGAAAATGACTCCCGAAAGGGAGCTTTTTAATATAAAGGAGAATATGATGACAAACTATGAAATAGCGAGTTTTACTGAACGAGGGGAGCCACTACAGGCTGTGCACCCATTCATAAAAACATTTGACCAGATTGAAGAAGGTGACAGACCTGTTGTTGGTGGCAAGGCTTTGCACTTAGCAACTATGGCGGGTCATGGTATTGCGGTACCTGACGGCGTGTGTGTGAGCGCTGCGGCCTACGACCAGTATACGCAGGATGGGTTTATTGATCCGGCACTCATTAGTGAGCTTGAGGACATTCGCCAAAGCTTGGGCGGGCAAGTAGCGGTGCGTAGTTCGGCGACCTGTGAAGACGGTGCCGATGTGAGCATGGCTGGGGTGTTTGACACTCATTACCTATTCGAGGACGGTCAAGATATCGACACGGCAATGAAAGCTATATATGAACAATCGCGCACGGCACAAGTAGCCGACCTACTAGAGTTACACGGGTATGAACCCAGCCAGGTAAAAATGGGGCTTGTGGTGCAACGGCTCGTGCGGGCGGACCGGTCGGGCGTGCTATATACGGACGTAGCAGGGAACAACGTGCTTGTGCAATACGTAGACGGGCTGGGAGCCGACCTGGTAGATGGGCTGAAAGAAGGCAGCTCAATTCTGGTAAATCAGGAGGGGGCGATTACGCAGTCCAAGGGCTTCACCGCCAACCCACTTACCGCAGAGCATGTAGCACAATTGAATGTCTACGCCAAGACGATCAAACAACTCTTTGGTGGTTTGCCGCAGGACATAGAGTTTGCTGTGGAAGATGGCAGGCTGCAGATATTACAGGCGCGTCCGCTTACCACAGAGCTGAATGACATTGAGCTACGCGAAACACCAGCTGAAACGCTGGTGGCCGTAAAGGCACAGATTGCCGCTTTAGTTCGGGCCGAAAAGGACGAACTGGGGAGTGATTGCGTTATATTCAGCGATAGTAACTTTAGTGAACTTATGCCAAGGCCAAAGGAAATGGATATAGGCATATTTGCGTACATATTTACGGGCAGCGATGGTGTCGCAGGTGCTATACAAATTGGTCGCAAGCACATGAACTATCCGCTTGGCGATCAATCTATAGGCTATATGCACCTGATTGGTGGCAAGCCATACTTTAGCCTAGCCAAGGATGCGCACACGTTCTATGCGGGCTTTCCTGCGAGTATAGATCAGTACAACGAGTCTTTTGTGGCGGAATACCTGAGAGCCGTAGACGCCGATCCTTCAAAAGGGGAATATCCAGAGATGGGTTTGTACGTGCAGGACCCAACGCTTGTACAGCTTCAAGAGCGGTTTGGCGACCAGGCAGAAACGTACTACGCTAGTTACCTGCAATTTCGCAAAACATTGGCGGGACACGCCGATACATTTATGGGCGAATATAAAGATATTCAATTGCCAGCAGAGGTGAGTTACCTAGAAAGTATGGCGAAAATGCCTTTGCAATTGCTGGGTGAAACCGAATTGCAGGACTACATTTTTGATGTTTTGGAACATTTGCGCACCCAGTCGTGCGTTAATTTTGTTAAAGCGGCACGGCTTGGATTCTATTATTCGCAACGGCTACAAAACTATTTGCGGGATGAGCTGGCCGCTACGCCCGACCAAGTCGAAGATTTGTTCAGCAAGTTAACTCAGGGGCTAGACGGGAGTGCGATCACTGATACCAATCTTGCAATAGCAAATGCGCCCTCATTTGAAGATGCCTTGGCGATTGGGAGGGGTCGTGTGGGTCACTACAGCACTGGGGAAATGCTCGAAATACGCCACCCTCGATTGAGTGAAGGCGAAGAAAGCCTGAGGACATATGTGGAGGGTATATACCAAAACAAGGACTTGTATATCGGTGAATTTGCCAAACAGCAGCAGGTACGAAAAGTGCTTGAAAAGGAACTACGCGACAAGCTTGGAACTGATAAAACAGTAGATTTTGACCAGATAGTAACGGCTACGCAGACGTATATGGCACTGCGCGAAACGGCTAAATATTACTTTGTTAGGGAATATGGGCTGGTTAGAAACGCTCTGCTGGAATTAAGTGGCCGCCTGGGTTTAGAGCCGGAAGCAATATTTTCTGTGTACCCCAGAGAACTGCCACAGCTTGCCGCCGATGTAGCGAGTTTTAAGCTGGCTATAAACGAGCGTCAGCAAGCCTTTGCAAACTATGCAGAACTGGAAATGCCCGCTGTCATAAGAGAGTCGGACATAGCAAATCTTGAACTTGTATCAGATAAGGACGAGTCAGCCAGGGAAATGGTCGGCAAGTTGCTGGCGCAGGGAGCTTTGATAGAGAGCGGTGTTATTGTAAACATCGATAATTACAATGACCCTCGGGCGGCTATGGAGGCTATAGAAAAAGCTAAAGCCGAAAGTTTGCAAGTTGTGTTGGTCGCATCGCAAATGAATCTAAGCCACGATCCAATGATTGTAGCCGCAGACGGTATCGTCATAGAGAACGCTGGACTGGTTTCACATGGAGCGCAACGAGCCCGTGAGCTTGGTCGCGGTGCGATAGGCGGCGTACGGTCAAAACACTTGAAAACCGGCGAACGGGTACGCTTTGATCCTGCCAGCAGGAAGATACTAAGACTTCTTGAGGAGGAATTATGAAAGTCATTTTTGTCCGCCACGCTGACCTAGCATGCCCCTACGACAATTACGACAGGCTGAGCCTAGAGCAACTGGACTTATTGGCGACTGGAACAGCCCAGCCTCACATAAACACCAAACTCGCCATGTCGAAGATCCAAAAGCATATAGCCGATGGCTTCTTTGCCAAGGACGGGATAAACGCTATTTACTACAGTCCTGCCCTGCGAGCTAAAGAAACCGCAGTCCTGCTTGCCGGCACACTGAATGTTACGGAAGTGGAGGAGCTTGGGTACTTGCATGAGATTGCTTTTAGCCCCTCGAAACTCATCTCGGACACTACGTTTCAGCGCAAGGGTATGGACGCCGTGAGAAAAGCTGTATACAAAGCGGTGGCAGAAAACGCAGCCGATGAAGCCACACCGGCGATGCTGGCCCGGGTACGGCAAATACAAAGCTTGATAGCCCGTAATGATGATAAAACCATCATTATAGTTACCCATGGCTTTTTTATGCGGCTTTTACAGCTAGTTTTTTTGCATAAGACAGTACATTTTAGTGTCAGTAGCCAGCAGCAAGTTGTAAACTATGATTACCTGCAGGGCTTCGCATACACAGAAGACCAAAGCTAACCGATAATGCCCACGAACTATACTCACCTTGTTTACTGGTTATGGCTTCAAGTCTTCAGGCTGGGCCATACAAAAACGGCCAGCTTTCACTGACCGCCTTAATTTGGTACGCCCGGCAGGATGCGCTACGCTTGCACGGTTCTGGCTGCTCGGAACGTGGTTCCTGTGCTGCCAGAACCTGTACGAACCTACGACCCACGCTCACTTTGTTCGCTGGTCGTAGGTTCAAACCTCCGGCATAAACCATACAAAAAAGGCCAGACTAGCTGACCTCTTTTGT
>JAKPIL010000167.1 GCA_029549845.1 bacterium | reverse complement strand
TCTGCTCGACCACCCAACGCACGGTGATTACCATCTGGCTGGGAAGCGTGTGAGCCGTTTGTCGGCTCAGCGCAGGGCGCGCATTCGGCGCGACAAACTTGGGTTTATTTTCCAGTCGTACAACTTGCTCGGCCGTCTAACGGCCCTCGAAAACGTCGCCCTTCCCTTGCTCTACCGAGGTTTCAGCACCTCGAAACGTAATAGCGCCGCCCGTGCCATGCTTGAACGAGTGGGTCTGCATGACCGCTGTTACTACTACCCGCGCCAGCTCTCTGGCGGCCAAACGCAGTGCGTTGCCATTGCTCGTGCGCTTGTAAACCAGCCAGAAGTTATCATTGCAGACGAACCAACGGGTAACCTTGACACTGAAAGCTCGCGTCTAGTCATGGAGCTCCTGAGTGAAATCCACAAATCGGGTAATACTGTTATATTTGTAACGCATAACCCTGAGCTCACACGGTACGCCACCCGCGTCGTGTACATGCAAGATGGCGCAGTCAAGCACGATGAGCAGATAAAACTGGGCGAGGTTGGTAGCTACGCCCGCCAGGTCATGTATCACATTCCAGAAACGACCGAAGAAGATGATCTCGCAGGCGTGTCTACGCTCATGAAAGTTCGGCCGAATGAAACGGGTGCGCCCAAGGAAAAACCTGCGCCTAAAAAAGCATCGAAGCGAAAGAAAGCTCGCCGGACTAAACGGAAGGATGCAGCATGACCAATATCCGTAAGGGGTACTTCCGGCTCGCTATGCAAAGTTTGCGTGTTTCGCGGACGCGAAGCCTGATGACGGTGCTTGGGATTGTGATAGGTGTCGTATCGGTGGTGGTAATTGTCGCCATAGGTGAGGGCGTGAAGCAGCAGATTGGCAACCAGTCTATGCGCTATGGACAGGGAGTGCTTATAGTTCGGCCAATTCAGCCCGGAAATGTTTTTGAAGGAAATGGGCTGCCCGGAGGAGCCAGCGCGCTACTGGCCTCAAGCGACATAGAAGTTGCCAAACGGTCTCCAGACGTTACGAGCGTCGTACCGGTGAGCGCCATTACGGGCAACATGTCGGGGGACCATACCATAGACAACCCGCTCGTTATTGCAACGACATCTGACCTAAGCACAGTTTTAAACCAAAAGGTTGAATACGGTGGGTTCTTTACCCCTGCGGACGGCGAGAATGTTGTGGTGCTGGGTGCAGATATTGCGCACCGTTTGTTTGATGACACCGCTCCACTTGGTCGCAAGGTGATGTTCCGCGGGAAGGAATTTGTGGTGGCCGGCGTGTTCAAGCCGTTCGTCGCTGCACCATTCTCGCTTGAAGCGAACTATAACCAAGCGGCCTTTATTCCCTACGGGACTGCAGAGGGTCTTTTGGGTGCCGCCCCGCAGGTAAATCAGATATTCGTACAAGCTAAATCTGGTGTCGACACGGCTGCGCTTGGTAAAACGCTGGAGCATTCATTTGCTACCGCCCACGGTGGCACGCACGATACGGCCGTGATGTCGCCCGGCTCGCACTCCCTCGAGAAGTCAGATAGAACGCTAGGCATGCTGACGCTTATGACGGTGGGAATGGCAATCATTGCGCTCATAGTTGGGGGTGTGGGGATTATGAATATGATGCTGGTGAGCGTGACGGAGCGGATACACGAGATAGGGCTGCGTAAGGCCATAGGTGCAACGAACCGGCAGATTTTACGCCAGTTTGTAACCGAAGCGTTCGTGCTCTGCCTCATGGGTGCGGTGGTTGGTCTGGTGGTGGCGCTGGGCGTTATAGGTGCGCTACGCATATACACGAGTTTGCAGCCAGTAGTAGTGTGGTGGGTGGTGTTTGCGGCGCCGGCTGTATCGCTGGGTATTGGGGTGCTCTTTGGCGCTATTCCGGCCATCAAGGCCGCACGCATGGACCCCATAGAAGCGCTCCGCCACGAATAAAGTGCTCCTCCTTTCGTCACTATGCTAGTCTCTCGCTGTCATCTCGACCGCAGCGGAGAGATCTCTCCCACTGTCATCCTGAGCGAAGTCGAAAGATCTCCCCGCAACCTTACCGCTGTCATCTCCCCCGTCCTTTATCTTTAACCTCATTTCCACATGGCAGTTCTCGGACTGCCAGCCAAGAGTGCGGGGTTTCGCCCCCGCACGGCAACCAGGACCTTTTGCTGCCAAAAGGTCCTGGACTTGAGAACCAGGCCAGAGCTCCAGCCTCTTGGTCAGCTGTTGCTCGTTTTGACAACCGGCACGAGAACTCCTCAGGGTAGTATTGCCGGTGGCAATACTACCCATCGTCAGACAACTCGTGCCGCCTGACGGAAGTTGTCAATCCCGACAACACCATGAGCCAGGAGCTTCCGCATGGCCACCACTAAGTATGTCGCTAACGCGACGGACTATAAGCGGCCTGCGGCCGCACTCATTCTTCTGGCCTATAACCTTGTACTTCCCACCATCTACCATCCAACATCCACTATCTACTCCCTAGAACATGCTCCACGCCGCGGCGAGGCCGGCGACGGCCATGAGGAGTGTCGTTGCCCACCCAATGGCAGTAACTGCCCGGTGATTGACCCAGTGACCCATGACGCGCTTATTGCTGGAGAGTTTGACGATGAAAAACAATACAAACGGCGCAACTATACCATTGGCAGCCGCGGAGTAGATGAGTGCTTTTATGGGGTCGAGTCCTATAAAGTTAAGGCCCAGCCCCACGAGCATCGATATAATGATAACGCCGTAAAATGCATGGGCTTGCTTGAGGGGGCTGTGCAGGCTCCCCTTCCACCGCAAACTTTCGGACACAGCATAGCTGGACGAGCCCGCGAGCACCGGGATGGCCAGCATGCCCGTGCCGATGATGCCGATTGCAAATAAGTAGTAGGTAGCATCGCCCGCAAATGGTCGGAGGGCTTCGGCGGCCTGGGCGGCGCTGGTTATATTGGTGATACCGTGCGGGAACAACACCCAGCCACAGACGGCTATGATGAAAAACATCACGAGGTTGCTCAGGAACATGCCAGTCCACACATCGACGCGCATTTTTTTGATTTGTTCGGGCGCAGTTGCCCCGCGGCGTTCGCGCAGAGTCGTTTTACCTTCGAGGATCTCTTCCTCGACCTCTTGACTCGTTTGCCAAAAGAACAAATACGGCGAAATGGTCGTGCCCAGAATGGCGCAGATAAGCAGTAAACTGTCTTTATTGAATGACAAGTTCGGCACAAGCATGTTTTTAAGCGCTTCACCCCAGTTGATTTTGGCAAGTATTGCCGAAACAATATAACTCAGCAGGACAAGCGCCAGCCACTTGAGATACCTCGCGTATTTCGCGTAAGGCATCAGTACTTGCAGCAGCAGACTCAGTACGGCGAATCCAACCACGAGCCAGCCAAACGAAAAACTAGGCCTTAGGAGCTGTACGGCTTTCGCCATAGCACCTAGGTCAGCACCGATGTTGAATGCATTGGCCGCAAAAAGCAGGAGCGTTGCAAAACGAAGCATACGCCGTGAAAAATGAATGCGAATGTTGCCCGCCAGTCCCCTGCCTGTCACCATGCCTATACGGGCGCACATTTCCTGGACCATGCTCATAAGCGGGAATGTCCACAGGCTGAGCCACAGGAACCCAAAACCATGCTGGGCGCCAGCCTGGCTATAGGTGGCGATGCCAGAAGGGTCGTCGTCGCTGGCGCCAGTCGTGAGCCCCGGCCCGAGGTCGTTCCAGTAGTCGCGGGCCATGCGCACGCTCTTATTGTTTGGCACCGCCTGGACGACTTTTGTGCCTGCTTCGAGAGTTTTATCGAGCATGACGGCCGGCATCTCCATACTTTTCTCGAGGAGTTTGTCGGAATCAAACCGTTTTGGTGAATTAGTCATAGCTGTAAGCGTAAGCGCTTTGACCGTATTGTAACAGAATGTGCTTAAGCCTAGTAGCGAGAAAGCTGGCGGTTGAAGGCGCGGAGATGGTTTTCAGAGCCAGTGCGTAGCCGTTCAAGCGTGGTAACAATATCAGAGTCGGTAGCCGTGGCGAGCTGTGTTGTTATATCGGCGATGTCTTTTTCCTCTATGGCGACACCAACTTTGTATGCTTCCTCAGCACTTTGCTTGCCCTGGGCGATGAGCTGGTCGTACAGTGCTTGCAGCTCGGCGTTATTGAATATACCGAGTTCACTGCTGCGTGGGTCGGCGAGGCCTCTCGCCTGTAACAGGGTCAAAACCTCTTCTTGATGTTTTTGTTCACTGCTGAGGATATTACCAAACACCTTAGCGCCGTACTGTTCATGCATAACCGTGTAAACATCATGGGCGAGCTTCTCCTCTTCAATGAGGTAGAGTAGCTGCGCTTCTTGGGTTTGTTTGTTCGAGGCAACCGCTTCGGCAGAGGTTCCGCTGGGTGGGGTTGCGACGGCAGTCTTTTGGTCTACTGTCGTCGTATTGGTTGCTTGTGTTATCGTGTCGGTCGGCCTGGCCAGTACCGCGCCGGTCACCACGAGAAGTGCGGCCACACTCAAAAGAACACTCAATGCAGTGTGGCTGGGGCGCTTGCATATGCTGCCGCCAGAAAGCGGCTTGCCAAATAGGGGCGCCAGCAAACACAGGTCAAAAATAGCGACGCCGAGCAGCACACCGCCGATGACTAGCGCGACTACCTGGCCGCTGCCATGGAGCCATAGTATGGCCGCAATGGTGAGGACAAGCCCCACGCTCCCCCGTAGTAGCCTGCCGTGTTGACTTGCCATAAATGAGATAAACTTCATGCTATTTTCCTTTCGTAGTACAAACGTACAACGTAACTAATATTGCAGTGCTATAAGCTAGCGGGTCACCAGCGTGCCACCGATGGACTTGACATCATCGAGTCCACCTAGGTCGGTGATAGTTGTGTATCCAGCTGTTTTGAGTAGTTCGGTTGCTTGGGCCGAGCGGTTACCGCTTCTGCAATATAGATACAATGGCTGAGTTTTGGCTGAATCTGGCAGTTTGCCGGCCCGGATGTCCTCGACGTCAAGATTGACGGCCCCAGCAAAATGACCACTTGCGTATTCTTCGGCGGTGCGTACATCGAGTAGTACAGCGCTGTTTTTCGCTACCTCGTTTGTGATGGTGGTAAAACTGAGCTTGGCGGCGGGCTGCTCGTTTACGGTCGGTGAGCTGGCCGGCTTACTTAGGAGCAAGGCTCCTCCGATTGCCAGGACGATGAGCCCGGCAAATATACCTATTTTTTTCATGACTTCCCTCCTTTACTTTACATGTTGTACAAGAACCGCTAATAGTGAGACGCCCCGTTGGTATGCAGCCGTCTGTGGCAGCTTCTAGAAAGGGCCGAATGTGGTCGACAATATCGATATCGCGCAGTTTGCCGCACTGAGCGCACTGGAAATGGTCGTGTGGGGTTGTGTGGGTGTCGTAACGCATTGCGCCGGAGCTGTCTGGCGGGGCCGTAGCGATATCGCCGCGCTGTGCGAGCCTGGCGGTCGCCCGGTGTACAGTGGTGGCGCTGAGAGTTGGGTATGACCGCTGAAGCGCAGCGAGTAGCTGAGTGTTTGTCGCGTGCCCGAGCGTCTGCAGTTCTGACACAATAGCCGTGTAGTATTTGCTTTGTCTCACCTGGGATTGCATTTTTGCCTCTGTAGGGTTCATCTGGTTACAGTATACACCCAGCCACTTGCTAATGTAAATTGTTTACATTAAACTACCAGGTAATGATACTAACAAAGGAGAAATATGAGCAAAATAATTATAGATGTGCGTGAGCCGTTTGAATACAAAATGGGGCACGTAAAGGGTGCGCTCAATATCCCGCCATCAAGGTTACTAAGCAATCCGCCGGAGCTAGCGGATGTGCCGCGGGATGCCGAAATAGTCGTGTACTGCCTAAGCGGCAGCCGCAGTAACGCCACCATGCCGTATTTGCGCCAGATGGGTTTTACGAATGTCACGAACGGTATCAATAAACACCACGTCGAGAAAAACCACCTGTAGCCCCTGCTTCATCCGCTCCACCTTCCTACCGCCCCACATCAACTTCTCTAGTGTCATCTCGACCACAGCGGAGAGATCTAGTGTCCCACTCCCGTCAGCCCACGCAAGCACCCCACTGTCATCTTGAGCGAAGTCGAAAGATCTCCCCTTTTTTAATTCCTAAATCTATTTCCAATCGGCACTTCTCGGACTGCTAGGCATCATGGGATGCGGGGTTTCGCCCCCGCACGGCAACCAGGACCTTTTGCTGCCAAAAGGTCCTGGACCTAAAACCAGGCCAGAGCTCCAGTCTCTTGGTCAGCCTTTGTCAGTTCTACAACCGACGTGACAACTCGTCGGCAGGTAATTGCCCCCGGCAATTACCTGCCTCCTCAAACAAGTCACGCCGCCTTACGGAAGTTGTAGAGCCTGACAACGTCTGAGCCAGGAGCTTCCGCATGGCCACTCCTAGTTAACGTCGCTGACGCGACGGATGACAAACGTCCTTCGGCCGCACTCTTGTCTCATGACTCATGACTCATGACTCACCCTAAAACCTATAACCTTGCCTCTTCCACCATCTACCATCCAACATCCACTATCCACTCCAACCCCCAGGGCATGCTCCAAACGTCACCCGGCGCGGGTGGTGGGCCTACAACAAGGTTTGCCAGAAGTACCAAAAGTGGTTGAGAATGAGAGCGATGAGTATGAGGAACCATAGCGCTAAAATGTCGGCATGGTGCTTCTGGACAAACAAGGCAGCCTTGTTCCAGCGGCCTTGCAGTCTAAAATGTTCGGCACGGAGGCCGTACAGAAAAATGTACCAAAAGCCGACGATTGTCGCGACCCACGTCACCATACAGTAGGGACATAGATGCTCAAGCACCCAAATACTTTGGTATATAAACCACGTCACAAAAACAAAGCCTGCGAACATACCGGCTTGCAGCCCAAGCCAGAACCACCGCTTAAAGCGAGCCCCCGCTAGGAGCGCCATGCCCATGGTGAGCATGACGGTAAAGGTAATGATGCCCAGAAACTGATTTGGTATGCCAAGCAGCGCGTGACCTTGCCAAACATCCATGGCGGGGCCACAGCTGACGATGGGGTTGAGGTCGCAGTTGAGTGGTGCGTCTGGGTGCTTCAGGTGGTGAAACTCCTCTATAGCGAGCATAAATGAGGCAAATAGGCCAAGTGCGCCGCTGCCGATGAGCAGTGTTGGCACATGGCGTTCAAGCCAATTGAGATGCCGGGGGTGAGCCTGGCTTTTTACCTGGGATGTGGTTTTAACAGAGGTGGTTTTTACCTGGGATTCTGTTTTACCCTTTGATTTTTGTGTCTTACTGACCACGCTTGGTTTACGACTCATAGTTCACGCCCCTTTTCATTACTCGCTGCACTTTCCAGTACTAACCGGTGCTTGTTTGTCCTGCGCGGCACGAAGGAGCTCATGTATTTGCTCCATCGTGAGCGCGTATCCGATGTTATTGTACGTGGTAGAGGTGGCGAACACAACGCCCACTACCGTACCGTCGCTCGCCACGACCGGCCCGCCCGAGTTGCCGCGGACTACCGTGGTTTGCAGGCTATACACGCTGCGAGTAGTGCGGTTTTTACCATATATATCCTGTCCAAGTGCTGAAAATTGGTCGAGTACTACTGCTGGGCTCACGGTATATTCTCCCCCGCCTGGGTAGCCGAGTGCAAATGCAGAGCCACCCGTAGCGACTTTCATGCGGTTTATGGTGAGCGCTGGTGCCGGCAGCCCGGGTACCCTTAAGATGGCAATATCGTTCATTGGGTCAAACAGTACAACGCTGGTGTTGTATACATCATCTGACGTGCGAATTTTAGGGCTTTTCACTCCGGCGACCACGTGAGCATTGGTGACGACAAGTTCGTGAGCGTATACAAAACCACTACCATCGACTATCCCGCCGCAACCGAGCCCTTCGAGCTTGACCACCGATGGCTGAACGCGTGTGAGCATGGCATTGTGCGCGGTTACGTCTGGGAGTGGGAGTGTGGCGGTGGGCGATGGTTCTCGACCGTTAAAGACTTGCGGTGATTGGTTGGGGTCTATGAGCTTGTTGAGGTTGCTGAGCACACGCGCTGCGGGCGGAAGCCGGCTGGAGAGATGACTCAGGATGGCGGAGTTTTTGAGCTCCGTTTGGAGCATGCTGGGCGGCGCGAGCGCAAACAAAGCGCTTGCGAGCCAGAAGCCAAGCAGCAAGGTCACAACCGACATCAGTGCTCCAGCGCTATCATCAATCTTCTGGACGAACGCACTATGAACGGCAATCTTCAGGCGAACGGCTATGATTTCGGCCACGGTCATGAGGCCAAAGCACACGGTGAGCAGCACGGCCAGCCCAATCGCCGGACGAGCTGGACCGTCCACGTGCGCCATCACGATGCTCGAGAGCAGCGTGCCCGGGTATAGACCGACCAAAAACGCGATGGTCGAGCTCAGCTGGCGAATGAGGCCAATCTGGTAGCCGCGCAGCAGCGCCCCAACGCAAAAAATAACAATAACAATGTCAACGATATGCATATGCTTACCTAAGTGTACAAGTTTTGCGAAGAAAACTCACGAACGTTGTGCAGCCTGGCGGCCAAATAGCGCGTGGCACAGGGCTCGACCACTGACAGAAATGTGCTATCATGACCATATGAAGAAAAAAATTGCCATTATAACGTGTTATCACCAGCCAGATTATGTGCGTGCGCAAGTGCTGCGAGCGGCGCTAAAGGCGCAGCCAGATGTGCAGCTCATAGTTATCAAAAACAAACACACAGGGATGCTCCGCTACCCAGAGGTGTTATGGAAGTTGTGCCAAACGAAATGGCGGGACAAGCCAGATGCCTTCCTTCTGACCTTTCGCGGTCAAGAAATATTGCCCGCAGTGCTCCTCCTGGCTGGCCGCACGCCGCTGTGGTTTGATGAGTTTATTGTGCCGGCGGCGTATGCCAAGTTTGAAAAGCACAAGAAATCTCCCGCAATTTTTGTAAAACACACGCTGTCTCGTCTGGGAACGCCACTGTATAACCTGTGTCTTCGACGCTGCGCATCTATTTTGGCAGATACGGCGGCGCACGCTGAACTGAGTGCAAAATTTGCCCGGGTCAACCTGAGCCGGTACCTACCGGTGCCGGTGGGCGCAGATGAAGCCATATTCCGCACAAAACCCACCGCGAAGGCCGAACCGTTCCAGGTTTTTTACTACAGTACAGGCATGCAGCCGCTACACGGTATACCAGTCGTGCTCGAAGTGGCCGAGCGCCTCCAGAATGACCCTGTGCAGTTTGTGCTGGTGGGCGGAAAAGCGCCCATGAAGCAGGCTGTTCATGCCGCGCAAAAAAACGGCGCACGTATACGATATGAATCCTGGCTGCCTATTGCCGAGTTGGCCGATACCATGCGGGCATCGCAGTTATCTCTCGGCGGTCCGTTTGGTGGAACTCGCCAGGCGCAAAATGTCGTTACGGGTAAAACCTACCAAAGCCTTGCGTGTGAGGTTGTGACTGTAGTAGGTGCTGGGGCAGCGACCAACGAGTACTTTATAGACCGCGCCAATTGCCTCAAGGTGCCACAGCAGAATGCCGACGCACTGGCTGAAGCCATCCGCTGGGCAGTGAGCAATCAATCTGAGCTGCCAGATATAGCGGCAAAAGGCCGCGTCTTGTTTGAAAAAGAATTCTCTGCTGTTATGATTGGTCGTTTGCTTCGGCCGCTGGTTGATTCGCTGTAAAGCGGCTGCCGAGGTGCATAACGAGGCCAAACACCAGGCAGAGCCCAATAAATAACACGTAACAGGCACGGTCAATGATGTTTGTGGCGATGATGGTATGGGTTGAAACATGGTGAATGCCTTGTGCGAAGTACAGGAATGCCTCGCGGATACCGATGCCATCGGGCGTGATTGAAACAAAGAGAGCGAAGTTAGCAGCGCCCGTGTACGACATGGCGCTCCCCAAAGACACACTGTCATGCGCGGCATGCATAGCAGCGTAATAGCGGAGCCCAACCAGCAGTATTTGGAACAATGTGAAGAGCACAAGTAGGCTCGCAAGCCGGGGGGTTATGCGTAGGAGGGCCTGTTCTTTCTTGCGTTTACTAAGGGCGTAGCGAATGACAGTGTAGCTCGCACCAGCGGCGGCTATGCTGGCAAGGACGGCCTGCCACCACGGCCGAGTGCCGATGAGTAGCAGAAAGGCACTCATCACCGCAAAAATACCATAGTACAGAAGCGTAACGAGGAAATACGCTCGTAAACTTACCTGGTGTTTGGTTTTGAGGTACGCGGCGCGGACGCCAGGACCGCTTTGCAATGGGCCAAGAAAGTTTGCAATGGATGAATACATGGTGAGCAAGAAATTTTCTTTGGGCGCTATGTGTTTGCCGGTCATCTGTATGAGGACGGCGCTGGCACCGGCGAGCATGGCTAGAGCAGCCGTGTTGAGCAGCAGGATGAGGACTACCCAGCCGCCACCGATGTGTTTGAGCTCATCAATATAATCCGGGTGTGCCATAAGGTACCGTACGAGCAAGATAAAGGTGACCGTAACGATGAGACTGGCGAGGATGGGTTTGAGGTGTTTCTTCAACATTTGTGACTAGCATACACCTTCTCACGGCGGTGCGCTATACTGGCCTTACGCAAGGTTCAGTCAACTAACATGGAACAAGCGTAGCCTGTAAGAAGGTCATAGGGCTCTCAAAGAGCTGGGGCTGGTTATGTCGTGCCATCCATTCTTGGCATAGGGCCTCAAGATGTCGGGTGAGTATCCTGCCGCCATACAGTCTCCTCGTGTGTCGCTTACTCACACTCCATATGCTCTCACCCTGGTTAGTGTTGGCATAGTCTCCTTTACTATGGTTATGACTTTCGTGAGCATAGCCGAGGAGTGGTAGCTCCTCGTATGCCCACCACTTGTCACTGACTACCAGACTGCCTTGCCTGACATAGTCTTGGACGAACTGCTCTAAGGCTTCCTGGCTCCGGCTATCGGTAACTCTGAGAGCTAGCTTGCGTGTATGCGGCTCAATTGCACCGACAACGATCCGCTGGGGCTGTTTGCTTCTGAGCTTGCCAAAATAGCTCTCATCGATCTGGACGAGTTGCGACAGGAGCGGTACAGCGTCAGGCACTCGTGATCGAAACCGTTCATACCAGCGGGCTACCGTTGTGTAGCTGACTTCCGCGAGAAGAGTAGCTACCTCAGGGCCTTTCTTCTGTTGCCAACACCAGAGTAGTACGAATAGCTGTTTAGGCCTCAGCTTCATGCCATACAGCCAGGAGCCTCGCCACGCAGTCGCCCGATACTTCTTGCGGCACACTGGGCACCACAGGTACTTACCCACATACCGCTCCTGAAGTACTCTGCTACAGCTAGGGCACTGACATGACTCACCGAAGACTAATCTGTTAAGGTGCATCCAGTATTTCTTATTACTGGAAAACTTTGGTAGTTTAGACATTGGAACAACTCCTCTTTACTTGTTAGCTTTGCACTTACAAGTTTACGGGTTGTTCCGTTTTAGTTTAATGAACCCAATAGCAAACCGGACTGTTTATCTGATATCATACACCCATGAGCTGGCTTTTGCTGACCTGTATATCGGTTATCTGTCGTGCGGTGTACGGAGTCATGTCGAAGGTTCTCTCTCGGCG
>JAKPIL010000150.1 GCA_029549845.1 bacterium | reverse complement strand
ATGGAGTTATACGCTATGGAGCCAATAAGCCCTTCTCAACCTACAAATGTGCCTAATGCTACATCGCCACCGAGTGCGCCGGTGATAGACCCGATGATGAAGCCAGCAGAGAGTGCCACGAGCATTCCGGTGAATGTTACTCCATCGGCCGCGCCTGCAGCCGGTCCAGAACCTGCAGCAGGTCCCGAGGCGTCATCGTCAGCGGAGCCAGCAGTGTCATCACCATTCAGCCAACCCTCTGTGGGCGTCTCAAGCTCCAGTACAGCATCTTCTGTCGATGCCGCGCCCACCCCAGCTCCAGTCATTAACGGCGTGCAGCAGAACTCGGTAGTGCCTGGGGTCGGTGGATCGTCACCAAAGGGTGGCAAAAAATGGCTTGTACCAGCCCTTGCGGCCGGAGCATTGCTACTCCTTCTCGGAGGTGGCTACGTGTTCGGCATGTACCTGCCTAACCAGCCAGAGGCGGTGTTTAGTAAGAGCCTTGAGCGTAGCGGTCAGGCGGCCGATAAGCTTATTGAATATGCCAAATCGCAGCAAAACGCAAAGTACGCAGGTGCAACCATAGATGGAACACTTGCGGTTAAAAGCGCGTCGGCAAGCTACGATGCTACCTTTAAGGGTGAGGGTGACGATAACAACTTGAATCTCAATGTTGACGCAAATATATCGGGTGAAAAAATGAACCTAGAACTGCGTGCACTCGATGCAGCACAGTCAGAGAGCCCCGATATATACCTCAAGGTCAGCGGGGTTAAAGACCTCCTGCAAGAAATGGGCGGTAGCAAGGTTGCAGCCCTGGATAGCCAGTGGATTTCTGTAGACCACACGCTTGTAGATACGTACACAAAATCACTTGAAAGCGATGCCGGAACGAGTGCAAGTCTGCAGGTTGCACCAACCCCAGAACAGATAAACGACGCAATCGCTAAGGTGCAGACCGTCAATAAACAATATCTGTTTACGACCGATAAGACCAAGGCGGTGCTGCAGTATAAAAGCTTTGTTGGCAAAGAAACCGTGAGTGGACGCAGCGTGAACCACTACAAAGCAGGGTATAGCAAAGTCAATCTTAAAGCATACGTGACGGCGGTCGGCACAGCGCTAGACGGGAGCAAGCTCAACGACTGGGCGAAACAGCAGAATGACGGTAAAAGCATCAGTAAGCTTATGGACCTGAAGACGCTGCAGTCTGACATAGACAAAAACAAGGGGACCGAGACATTTGACCTCAATATAGACACCGAAACCAAGCTCGTTCAGGGTATGGTGTTCACCATGGAGAGCTCCGACAGCCCAGGCACACTCACACTAGAGCAGAACTATGCTGGCGGCAACGAATATCCGTTCAAGCTTGCGGTGAAAACAACCGATAAAATGAGTCCAGTTGATGTAGTATTCAATGTTACCGTGAACACCAAGACCAATAAGCTCGACATTGCCATCAAGGGTAGCATGGGAAGCGAGGCGGATGTTGACGTGACGGCCCACATCACCCCAACAGACAAAAAGGTGACCGTTACCATGCCAACCGGCGCAAAGTCAGTTAATGATGTCATGAAAGAGCTGGGTCTTGACTCGGGTGTGTTGGGGGCATCTACGGCAATCCCATCAGGCTTGCTGAGCCCTCAGAAACAGTAAGGATAAATACTAGGGTGGTACGTGTGTTTCGAACGGTCACGAATTTCTATCGGCTAGACATAGCGCGAACGCTGGTTCTCGCGCTGCAGGTGCACGATGGTTCGCTGCTGGCGGCGTCACGCTGGTTTGTGCGCACAAAAACATATCGACTCAAAGGCACGGTGAGCGGCCTGGGTAGCTGGGCGGCTCACATGCTTATGGTGGGTATGTTGTTACAGATTGCGGCTGGGGTTGCCATGTTGGTCGACTGGGCCGAAACTGGTGCGGTTGGCCGGTGGGCGTTTGGCCTGGCGCTCCTGGTGTCGTACCCCCTGACTGCTGCCTTTGCTCTTTTTGCCGGCCTTGGTGTGTACCGTGCCTGTTGGTACATTCTGCACCCAAAACGGCTTGGTAAGGCTGCGCTTGCACGCGTACTAGAGGATCAGGTCATAAAACTGCGGCTAAAACACCGCATTACCGTTGTTGCTGTCGCTGGTTCGGTGGGAAAGACGGGAACAAAGCTTGCCATTGCTCAGCTGCTCGGCGACAGCCTACGCGTTCGGTACGAGGCAGGCAACTACAACGACCGCCTTACGGTGCCGCTTATATTTTTTGGTCAGCGTGAACCAAGCATTTTTAATATCTTCGCATGGCTTCGTATTATCGGCGAAAACGCTGCCTCAGTCGAGCACCCTTATCCGTACGATGTGGTAGTTGTAGAGCTTGGTACAGACGGCCCTGGGCAAATGCGGCAGTTTGCGTACTTAAAGCCCGACATCACGGTACTCACTGCCATCACACCGGAGCACATGGAGTATTTCAAAACACTTGAC
>JAKPIL010000094.1 GCA_029549845.1 bacterium | reverse complement strand
ACCTGCAACGGACACAAACCCAGCGGATTACAAAACAGTTAGCGTCGTTGTTACAGACAACTCCAATACTCGTCTTGCGAGCGTAGACACCCAAATCTCGGCCAGAGTAGCAGAAACAGCGAGCAACACAGGGGCCATATTTGTGACGGTCACTGATCCGAGCGGCGCTCCGGTAAGTGGGGCGAGCGTTATTCTCACGAATACCACAACGACTCCAGCAGTTAACCTAGGTGATACGACCGACTCGAATGGCATATCAATTTTTTATGGTATGCCTCCTGACGCAGCAGCTGATTATGCGGTCACGGCGACTAAGTCAGGCTATTCGTTGTTAACGACCATCGGTGCAAGTGGGTCGCTACAGCCCGTGTATCCGAAACTGTCAGTGGTCGCGCAACAGTCTTCGTACGTTACGTTGGTGATTGGACGAATGGGTTCGGTAAATAGTTTACTTATCGAAACAACTGACACGGGGGGCGCGACGCTGCCAAATGTGCGGGTCTATATGAAAGGAGGGTATAAGAAGTACACGCTTACAACTGACACTTCTTATTATTATGATACGATGTCACCAAGCGATATCCGACCACTTACAGGAGCGGATGGAGTAATTGGTGTGCAAAACCTTGTGCCGCTTAACAGCTATATTTTCTGCGGGGATACAGGCGCGACTAACTGCCGAGTTGGTTCGACGACGTACTATCTGGCAGCGGCCGTTCCCTATGGCGGGGATAATCCGCTCAATCCTATCGTTGTGCCTGAGTATGATGCTTCAAATCCACCGAGTCCTCTCTATGACTACGGAGGTATATCTTATTCTCAAAAAGTGCGTCTGATGCTTACGACAAACAGTGCCTTTCCTCGGGTTTTCTCCGTACTCCCAGGGGGTATTAGTTTGGCGGGAGGGGGGCTTGCAGACCTTGCTGTAACTGTCAAAGGCACAAATCTGACAAACGCTTCAATAACATTCGTGCAAGGAGCTAATACTTATTCAGGAACGAACTGTACCGGGAGTGATACGCAGCGAACATGTGACTATAACTTTTCTAGCCTGACAACGGTAACGCCGATACAAATGACCATCACAAATGCATCTGGTAGTCTCGTTCTACCGGCTACTAACCCACGGGGAGGCATCGATGTTACGCCGTGATATGAGTGCAGATCATTCGTGTCATGATGAGGCTGGGTTTGGTCTTGTCGAACTGATGATTACTATGGCGCTTGTCGGCATGCTCAGTGTCACTTTTTTTGTGTTTTTCCGTTCGAGCCTGTTTAATTACTTGGATTTGCAAAAAGACGCAAGTGGCTTTACGGAACTCAATCGTCAGGTGAGCAGAGTCAGTAACGTACTGCGGGGGACCACAGAAGTAGTGGCCGCGGATGCAAACGAGCTTACGGTATACGCCTATTTTTATCCATCTGACGTCTATGTTTCTCATTTGCGTTATTATGTTGCGACGATTGGTGCAAAAAAACAGCTCAAGGCTACCTTAACACCAATGACAGCAAACCCGCCCATAGGCTCGCAAATAACTGCCCAAACAAGAGAGTTTATAGTTATCGATGATCTCTATCAGCCTTCAGGCGGAGCGTTATTCACGTACCTTAATGCCTCTGGAAATGCTATCTTGCTACCGATTGCAGAACTAAGCACAATAAAAGGTATGCGGGTAGCTTTGGCAATAAAAACCGTAGCAGCAGGGGGCGGAGATCAAACGGTCCAGCTCCAGGTCTCCTTGCGTAACAAGAAAACGAACTTATGATACGAATCCATTTATTTGAACCAAAACTAGCATTTCGTGCAGCGCCTAAGACTGAAGTTGGGTACACACTGCCATCGGTGCTTAGTTTTATCATAGCGATAGGCTTAATATCAACAGCCGTTCTAACGGTGATAATTACAAATTTCTCATCTGTAGACACTCAGGTAAAAAGCCAGCAGTCCTTTAACGTGGCAGAGGCGGGAGTGAACTACTATCTCTGGCATCTTGCCCACAACCCAACAGACTATAGAGATGGGCAAAGTACTCCCGCAACCCCAGACCCACAACTCGGATACGGCCCCTATACACACGACTATATTGATAGTAACGCTTCTAACCAAGGCACGTTTACACTTTGGGTCAAGCCACAGGGAGCAGGGTCAACTATCGTGAAGGTAAGATCTATCGGCAAGGCAAAAGGAACGAATATTACCAGAACCGTTGAAGCCCAGATCGGTGCAACATCATTTGCTAGCTATGGGTTAGTTGCAGACGTAGAGTTTTGGTTTGGAGAAACCGAAGCCGCCAATGGACCGGTTTTTTCAAACCAGGGGGTGCACATGGACGGACCGAATAGTGACACGGTTGGCAGTGCTCGAACAACCTATGTCCCACAGCCTCAATATGGTGGTGATGGTTCATCTAAGCCTGGTGTTTGGTGTAGTCCAGGCGTGCTGACGCCTAATTGTAGTGCAAGAGATAAATCAAATTGGCTGTATCCTCAGGCGAGCATAGATTTTAACCAGGTAGCGACGAGTCTGTGTACAATGAAAAAAACAGCCTTTGCTAATGATCCGGCAACTGCCTCACTCGCAAGTCTTAGTAATGCATGCAGCCAGGTACCGACGACGCGCACGGCTGCGTATATCCCCAGGAACGGTTCCACCTTTAGTTTGGCAAAAGGCTATCTCATACAACTCAATAATAATGGTACGTACAACCTGCACCGTGTCAGCGGGGAGAATGATCGCCAAACAGTGTACACATCAGCTCTTACGACTACATCAGTTGCAAATAATATCCCACTACCGTCATCTGGCGTCATTTTTGTTGAAGACAATGTTTGGATACGTTCAAACCCGACATTTGCAGGTAGAGTAACGGTGGCAGCGGGTCAGCTTGCAAGCGCCGCAAATGCGCCCGATATTAACGTAGCCGATGATCTGCTGTATACAACAAAAAATGGCGCTGATGTCATTGGGCTTGTTGCCGAGAATGATATAACAGTAGCGCCCTACGCTCCTCCATCAACCGGTGCTTTTACGTTTGAGATAGACGCTGCGACACTCTCACAGAGCGGTTCGGTAACATGGCCAGATAGATATAAGGCAGACAGTAGTCGCTGCACTCGAGGGTGGGTTGCTGCTAATCAAAACTTTGTCTACTATGGTTCTATTGCAACGCGCCAGTACTGGACATGGAACTATATACGGAACTCATGCGGTGACGCTGTCTACGATAGCTCAATTAATCGGTATGTGTCTGGTATAAAACGCACTGAAACTAATTATGACTACAATCTTCTTTATGCACCCCCTCCTAATTATCCAATAACAGGGGGATATACAATACTTAGCTGGCGTGAAGTTTTGACAAAACCATAGTTCCCTACATCGCGTAATACAGTGTGCTTTTACTATGCCAAGAGTTTCGCACGTTGAACTGATGTGCAACTTCACCCCATGAAACAGGCTTCATTGGGACCCCGGTTCTCATTGAAGCATCCTGAATCAAGTTCAGAACAGGCTCCACGAGCCGTACAGGAAAGAAAGAGGTTTCCTATTTCTTTCCGAGCAGCGAGAAAAGCTAGCGGTGTCAGATGCTCCGCATCTTGAGCAGGCTGGACAAGTGCGAAACTCGTGTCCGATTAAGTGTATGAACTGGTTGATGTTGGCTTTTCGCCCCTGCGTCTTTGCTTCGACTGGACTTACCCAAAGCTCCCACTACCCAGGCTCATCACCAGCGTTCATGAGCCAGATTTCTCTCGTCAAAGTAGCTATGGCGACTCTTCCTCCAGATAAACTGTCTTCTGAATCACTGACACATGGTTCTCCAACGCAGCGCGATTTTGCGTAAGTCCAGTCGACAATTCGCCAAATCAGTGTAGGGCATACAAAAAAGCAAGGCGCCGTATGCGCCCTGCTTCTATATGCCTGTCAGGCCTTGCTAGTTGCTTTGTTTTGTATACGGGGTTGTACTGCCTTCAAGCGTCGCCGATACGGTGAATGCATCGCATCCATTGTCTTGCAGTTCACCGCTGGTAACTGTGGTTGCTGTTGTATTTGAGCATGCAGTGCCGCTTGCTACGTAGCTATATTGGTCGCCGTCTGTCGTGGCGCCAATGGTGACAGTTGGCCCTTTAGGATCTTTTAATGCTTCTCCAGGAAGACCCTTCATATATGTTGATATAAAGGTCGGAGCAGTTGTGATTTGAAGATCAGCGAGCGTTGGGTAAAAACCATGCTGGGCGAAAAATGCTTCAGCCTGGCTTTGAATAGCATTGATGTCAGTCTGGCGCTGACTGTTACGACCTTTTTGCTGAATGCCAGTGAACGTCACAATAACAAGCGTCGCCAAGATACCAATAACGACAATTACAATCAAAAGCTCGACGATCGTGAAACCTTTTTTATCTCTTAGTGAAACCATAGGGACCCACCCTCCTTTATATGATTTTATAATGCTTAACGGATTAGCCCGTAAGTCTGCATCTGATTATAACCATAAGCGTCTGAACGTCAAGCAAATAATGGGTATTCTGACCTGTTTTGTGACATGTTTTTCGTTATGCTTGGTGACGCTTCAAATTTGGGGGTATGATAGCCCGGTGCGAAGTGCCGGCTTTAGGTAGGGGTGGAGGTTGTGCCACGAATTCACTTCGTAGCACAACCGGAGGGGCGCCAGCCCCTCCTCGATCAATTATTCCCCAATACTACTACTCAAACTCGCAATCGGTCCCATAACACTCGCGGCTATGAGTCCCACGCCCGACCCAAGGAACAGAATCATCACAGGTTCAATAACTGAGGCGAGACTATCTATGGCCGTCGACACCTCCTCCTCGTAAAAATCAGCAACCTTTAGAAGCACGGTATCGGTTGTGCCGGTTTCTTCGCCAACGGCAAGCATTTGTGAAACAATTTTGGGGAAATGCTTGCTTTCGGCGATAACCTCAGAGAGCTGTTTGCCATTCTTGACCTCTACGGCGGCAGCGGCCAGCTCTTTCTCTATAACTTTATTCCCGATGGCGCCACCGGTTACGGCCAACGAATCGAGCACACCGACGCCAGCTGACATAAGAGAGGCGAATGTGCGTGAAAACCGAGCAATTGCGACCTTGGTGACAATGGTCTTTACGATAGGCAAACGCAGCAACAGTGCATGAAATTGGTACTTTCCCTTTGGTGTTTTTATGTAACGACGGATGACCCAGATGAGCAAGAACATGCCGGGGATGATGACAAGTGCATACTTGCGGCTGAAGTTGCTGAGGTCAAGCAGCATCTGGGTATAGAAGGGCAACTTTGCGTTTGGTCCACCAAGATCCGAAAGAATCTTGGCAATTTTTGGCATAAGGACAAACATAATACCAAAGAACGCAACCACGGTAATGCTCAGAATAACAACAGGGTAGGTCATGGCGCCTTTGACCTTTTTCTTGATGCTCGCGTTCTGCTCGACCTGTATAGCGAGACGCTTCAGAATGTCATCGAGGATACCGCCTTCTTCGCCGGCGCGCACCATATTGACGTAGATATCATCGAACACATTTGGATATTTTGCGAAGGCGTCTCCCAGCTGCGTGCCGCCCTCGACATCTTTGCTGATTTTGCCGAGCACTTCGCGGAAGTAAGGGGCTGTTGCGCTATCTTGGAGCGTTACGAGGCCTCGCGCAATGGGAACCCCGGCCGAAATCATGGTCGAAAGCTGACGGGTAAAAATGACCATATCGCTAGTTTTGACACTTTTCCCGAAACCAAGGCTGCGCCTTGCGCTGCTGGCGGTAACGACAAGCGGGTGGAGGCCCTGGTGAGATAGCGCAGCCATCGCTGCATCGCGGTCGCCCGCCTCAATGGTCCCAGATATCGGGGAGTTATCTTTTCGTAGAGCTTTGTATGTGAAAAGCATATGCCTAATAGTAAACTATATCGCCCGCCAGCACCACCGTCTCAAGCTTTTGAGAGAAGGGCGGGGTGATACGGGTCTATCCTGCGCCGCAGGCCGCTCGAATTGTCTCTAGCCTACGCCTTTTCGGCAGTGACGCGCAGGATTTCTTCTATAGAGGTCTGCCCGCGGAGCGCCTTTACGAGGCCATCTACCTGCATGGTCAGCATGCCATCTTGCATGGCTTGAACCTGAAGTTTCTCACTTGTAGAGTTGCCGACTATGAGTTGCTGTATGGCGTCAGTATTACGGAGTACCTCGTAAATGCCCATACGGCCGTGATACCCAGTGTGGTTGCATGAGTTGCAGCCATCCTCGTGCGGGCGCCACAGCTGTTTGATCCCATCGGCCGTGGTGCTGAGCTGCGTGACATCCTGTTTGTTGGTTTTACTCAAGTTTGTGGCCCCAATGCCGCCTTCCAGGGCCGACTGTTCAAGTGCGTGAAGCTGCTTCATGGTTTCGCCCTTGAGCTGGAATATCTTGATGAGTTTTGTCAGGTGGGCTTCGTCCGGCTTATAAGACTCACGGCAATCGGGGCAAAGGCGGCGCACAAGTCGCTGACCAATGACAATACGCACGGTGCTGGCAATAAGGAACGGTTCGATATTCATGTCAAGCAGGCGCGGCAGGCACGTTGCAGCGTTGTTGGTGTGAAGCGTGCTAAAGACAAGGTGGCCGGTCAGGGCGGCCTGCACTGCCAGGTCGGCTGTTTCGCCGTCGCGAACCTCTCCCACCATGATGATGTTTGGGTCTTGGCGGAGTAAGGCGCGTAAACCGCTGCTAAATGTCATGCCTGCGAGCGGGTTTACTTGCGTTTGGTTGGCGCCAACAATTCGGTATTCGACTGGGTCTTCTACGGTGCTGATGTTCACGCCAGGGCTATTGAGCATGCTCAGAACGCTGAAAAGGCTTGTAGACTTCCCCGACCCCGTTGGGCCGGTCACGAGCACCATGCCATGTGGCTGGACTATGGCCTGCTGCACCGCCTCCAGCGCGTAACCCCAGTACCCAAGCTCCTCAAGTGTCGCCGGCTTACTCGATTCGTCGAGGATACGCATAACAACCTTTTCGCCGTCAACGATTGGCAGGGTCGAGACACGGAGCGCATACACGTGGTTGCTCACGACTATCTTAAAACGGCCATCTTGTGGGGCACGGTGTTCGTCTATCTTGAGATTTGCGAGGATCTTTATGCGTGATACGAGTGCGCCCAGAACTTTGCGCGGCAGTTTATTCACCTCACGCAAAATGCCATCCACGCGGTACCGGACAACAACAAAGTTTTCGCGTGGTTCTATATGAATATCGCTTGCGCCGTTCTTAACCCCATAGTCAATGATGAGATTTACCGTCTGGGCTATAGGCGAATCTTCGGCCACATCGGCTTGGTCAACGACTTCGTCGGCGTCATTTTTCTCTTGTATGGCTATGACGCGCTCAATTTCTGTGCCAACTGTGCTCGCATCGCCGTTGAACTGGTCAAGGGCAGTCTGGATGGTGCTGGTTGTGGCTATGTGGATGCGTACCGGTTTGCCGAGCTGTTTCTGGATGAAGCTGATTGCAGGGACATCATCGGGGTCCTCCATGGCCACAAACACCACGTCATCTTCACCAATCTGAAAGGCAATGGCACGGTGTTGCCGGGCTATACGCTCGGGGATGAGCTCGAGTACGCTTTTAGGCACATCTTTTGCAGCAAACTCCACAAACGGTACGTCAATTTCGGCCGCATACAGCTGCGTAAGCTCCCGTTCGCTGAGCGTGTTTGTAGATACGACCACGTCTTGCAGAGGTCTTTTCTCGCTTTTTTCTTGCTTGCGGAGAGTCTCAAGCTGTTCATCGCTAAACTTTCCAGTCGACGCCAGTAGCTTCTCCACCAAACTATCTGATACACGCATTCCATACAGTATAGCAAAAACCATAACCACAAACCACTTTTCAAAGGACAGTCCTTTTACGGAAATAAAAGTGATATAGTAGGGTTATGCCTCGAAGAAATGTGATGCGCCTAGATGCCCCCGAAAGCTATTACCATGTCTACGCGAGAGGCAATAGCAAACACCGAATCTTTTTGGACGAGCAAGATTTCATAGCCTTTCTTCGTTTGCTTGAGCGCTACCTATCGCCCGAGGAGTTCAAGAATGTCAACGGTATCTCGTACCCGAACTTCTATAACAAGGTCGACCTCCTTGCCTACTGCCTCATGCCCAACCACTTTCACCTGTTTTTCTACCAGCGCCACCAGAAGACGCTCACCTCTCTGATGCAAAGCGTCATGACGAGCTATAGCCGCTATTTCAATAAAAAATACAAGCGCACTGGGCCCCTGTTTGAGTCGCGCTTTCGGGCGTCGAGAATCACAGATGACGCTTACCTCCAGCACATTACCAGGTACATTCACCTCAACCCGCGCTACTGGCGGGACTATGAG
>JAKPIL010000093.1 GCA_029549845.1 bacterium | reverse complement strand
TAGTTTGACTTTGGCTCAGACGGTTTTTCCTCTATAGAAACGGCGTGCATATGGTCGTCGAACTCGACTACGCCGTACCGTTCTGGGTCAGAAACTTGGTACGCAAAGACAACGCCACCCTCTGGGTCGGTGCACGTCTTGAGTGATTCATCGAGCCGTGCGCCATGGAAGATGTTATCTCCGAGCACTAGAGCAACCTTGTCATCACCGATGAAATCTTCGCCGATGATGAAAGCCTGTGCAAGCCCATCGGGCGAAGGCTGCGCTGCATACGTAAGGCGTATCCCCCACTGCGAACCGTCACCGAGAAGCCGCTGAAACCCCATTTGGTCATCTGGCGTTGTGATGATAAGTATGTCTTTTATGCCTGCTTGCATCAGTGTTGTTAGCGGATAGTACACCATGGGCTTGTCGTAAATGGGGATAAGCTGCTTGCTGATTGCCTTTGTAATGGGGTGGAGCCGTGTGCCCGAACCGCCCGCGAGAATAATTCCTTTCATTGTATGCTCTCCTTTTCTTTTGCAATATACGCACGTAGTTCATCGTGCCAATCTCTGCTCTCAAATCCAGTGGCATGGAGCTTTTGAAGATCCATTTCGCTTTCGAGCGGTCGTGGTGCCACGCCTTCTTTGCCCGCAAAGTGCGCGGCCGTGGTCGTATCGGTTACGGCGAGTGAGTTGTAGCCCGCATCGGCAAAAATCTCACGCGTCATTTCTGCCCAGCTTGCCGGAGTTCCGTCATTGGTAGCATTGTAGGTGCCATACGGAGCGCCTGTTGTAAGGAGATGGTCGATGATACGCACAAGCTCGCTTGTAAACGTCAGCCGGCCAACCTGGTCTGCAACTACAGATGGGGAAATGCCTTTTTCGGCCAGGCCCAGCATGGTTCGCACAAAATTCTTTCCCTCACCAATAACCCAGGTTGCGCGCAGAATATAGTGCTTTTCTAGCGTCGCCGCAACAAGGTCGCCTGCAGCCTTCGACTGCCCGTAGACACCGAGCGGGCTAAAGCTCTCCTCTTCTGTATGGGGCTTTTTTGTACCGTCGAACACGTAGTCTGATGAAATGTGGACGAGTGTCATACCATGCTTCTGGCAGGCATGGACCAAGTTTGCAACCGCGGAGGCATTGACACTCCAAGCCGCCACGCGGCCTTCGGCGGTTTCCGCGCCGTCCACGTTTGTGTAGGCAGCAGCGTTAAGGATAGTGTCTATACCAGACCAGTCAAAAGCATCGACTGACTGCGCGCTCGTAATATCGAGTTCGTTAATATCTGCAAATTGCGCGCCTGGATACTGTGCGCGGAGGGCTGTACCCAGCTGCCCATTGGCTCCAACTATAAATATTGTGCTATCGTCCATCTAAATCTCCAGAGGTGTTACATCTTTTAGGAGTGGGTTGGCAAGGTCTTTATCAGACACAACGGCTTGTTCCTTCTGAATTGGCCAGGCAATTTCTAGAGCAGGGTCAAACAAGTTTACGGCCACATATTTTACTTCTGGCGACCAATGAGCATTGACGAGGTACGTGTAGGTGACGTTATCTTCAAGCGTCTGGTATCCATTCGCAACCCCGCGCGGTATAAATACGGCTATGCCAGGATTGAGTTCAAGGCTAAATGTTTTACCGAACGATTCACCGGCACGAAGGTCAACCCATGCGCAAAATACTCGGCCATTCGCGAGCGAAACATACTTTTCCCATGGCTCAGCATGCAAGCCTCGTGTCGCTCCCGCACGGTCGTTGTAGCTAAAGTTATTCTGAACAGGCTCAAAAGCGGGAAGACCCAGGGCTTCCATCTTGGCCTTTTGGTAGTTTTCTTTGAACCACCCGCGACTGTCGCCGTGCACAGGGAGTTGTATAACATACATGCCGGGGATCGGCGCCTCTGTTACGGTTAGTTCATTGTATGCATCTGGGTCAAAACTCATAGCTACTCCTTATTCTCTATCATTTCCAGCGTCGCCACAAGAGGTAAGTGGTCGGATATATCCACATCCGGGCACTGTCCCTCGAGTATGTGAAAGTCGTTGCTCACATATATCATATCAACCACAGCGGTTGCATAGCCGGGGTTTTCTTTGCGTCGCATGTTAAATGACGTTGTTATTGAGTCTCCGAGTACATTCGTGAACGGTGTTTCGAGCCGTCGCATGGCCGGGTTTGTGTGCTTAGCGTTTGTGTCGCCGGCCACTATGACGTGTTGCTTGCCGCTCGTGGCATCCAGAATGGCCTCGACCATATTTTGGCGCTCAGGACTGGCATTATCTCCGTCTAGGTCCCAGACGCCTTGGAAGTTAT
>JAKPIL010000081.1 GCA_029549845.1 bacterium | reverse complement strand
GACTCATCCACAAACAACCGCACCCCTTCTGGGAGGTTATATACGCCCGCAAAACCAAGCTCGGCACCCGTGGCCTCGCGTACTTGGTCGGCGCTGGCAAGCTGCAGCCAATCGGCGTCAGACACTGCCTTGAGCTTATCCTCATTGAGTTTGTAATCGCTCCGCACCACGGCTGCAATGAGTCCGTTGTTTGTGTCATACAGCATGGTCTTTGTACTTGAGGTTATGGGGATGCCAAGCTTCGCCACCAGCGCATCGACTCCTGTGACATCTGCGTCGTCCAGAAAAGCAAGCTCTTTCACTTCATTTGGCTGTTCAACAGGGGCGGATTTCACCGGGGCTATTTCTGCATTGAAGGCTTGACGCGTGCTGGGCACCAGGAATATATAGTCCTCACCGGCCTCACAAATGGTCTGGAATTCGTGGCTAAACTTGGTAAATGCCCCACCGCTCGCGAAAGTTATAAACGTATCATCACCCAGACCAACGCGCTGGAAAATACGCATGTAGGCATCCATAGTAGCCTGATAGAACGCCTCGTGTTCGTCGCTGGTGCGACAGCAGCTGTACATGTCGTTCATGACAAATTCGCGCCCGCGCAAGATACCGCTCTTTGCACGCACTTCGTTACGTAACTTCGTTTGGAACTGGTGCACATACACCGGCAGGTCTTTGTAGCTCGACACGTACTGCTTGAGCATCTCAATAATGGGCTCTTCGTGACTCCAGGCAAACCCAACCTCGGTACCATCTTGCAGGTGCGACTTGAACCAAATATCGACAACTCTTTCGTCCCAGCGGCCGGTTTGCTCCCAGGTTTCACGGGGTTGCAGGCTACTCATGATGAGTTCTTGGCCGCCAACTGAAGCCATTTCTTCGCGGACAATCCGCTTAATATTTTCAAGCACTGCAAGTCCAAGCGGCGTATAGGCGTAGACGCCTGCCATTACCTTATAGACATAGCCAGCCCGAATGAGCAGCTGGGCGTTTTTGGAGACTTCTTCAGCAGGAGCGGTTTTACTAGTTCGAGTGACGAGTTGTGATACTTTCATGGGTAATTCCTAGAGTTAGAGATATGAGATAAGAGTTAAGAGATAAGAATAGATGTCCGCCTGGGCGGCATCGTACGTGAATCTGGCTGATGGAATACTCGTTGCATTGGCATGTATTGTAACAGTTTGGCTACTTGAAAAGAAACAGTACGGAAAAGGCCAGCGCGTTTTTGATAGCGTGGATGAATATTCCCGGCCAGAGACTATCGGTCTTTTCGCGGATATAGCACAGCACCAGCGAGAGCACAAACGTGTCCAGTGCTGCCACCCATAACAGCGGCGCACCACTTCCAAACTGGAGATGGCCGACCGCGAACATGAGGCTCGTGATGATTGCCGCCGGTACAAACATATACCTACGCCTGAGTCCACCAAACAAAAAGCCACGGAACAGTATTTCTTCTGCCAGAGGTGGCAAAACCACGAGGCTTATGGCCGTAAGGGTAAGGTCAAGGCTAGAGTGAGCGGTTTCGAAACCAATTTGTTGCTCTTGGTCGAAGTTCAGCGATGGCACAACGTAGCCGGCAATGATGGTGACCATGACATAACTCGCAAAATACACCCCAAAGCCCACAAGTGCTATGCCCAGATATTGCAGCTTTGGCGCGTTCCAGCCAATACTACTCAGGCGAATCTGGCGGCGACGCAAGAACCAAACCACGCCACCCACAGTAAGAATCTCTGCAAGCAATATATACACAAACTGCCCCGTAACAACGCTACTCACCCAGTCCGCCGCCTGCTCGGCACTGCGTCCCATGCTCATAAGCGCCGCCATGATGAGTATAGCCGCCGCAAACTGCCCAGCAATATATAGCGCAATCGTATACAGCACCGCCGTCACTGGTCCCCACGGAACGCGGCTGGCCGGCTGTGATGGTAGCTGTGAGTGTGCCTTATTTTGAGCCGTAGGTGGCACCGGAGCAACGGGAGCAATTGGTGCGTGAGCGAGCTCTGTACCCTGCTGATCCTTAGAGGCAGAACCCCTGCTAGAAGAAGCGTTTGACATCGACGACGGTAATTAAGACTATGAGCGCAATAAGCAACAAGAAGCTCGCACCAACAATGCCCTCTTCTAGCTTGGGTGTAAGCCGCTTTGCCTTGGTAAGGCGACTAGCCAACATCATGTATAGCCGTCCGCCGTCGAGCGCCGGTATAGGTAGCACGTTCATGATTGCAAGTGTGAGGGCAATGATGGCTATGAGGAACAGCATATACAAGACGCCTAGCGAGCTGCCACCCTTCAGCGCAAAGTAAATGCCGAGTGGTCCAGAAACCTGGCTACTCGCCTCGGTTTGTGCGTTTTGCCGAGCGACCGAATTCCCCGTAATACCCCCGGCTATGGTTCCGCCCAACCCTTGCAGTGCATGCCCAAGCCCTTGCATAGTCAGCCCGGTGAGCTGAGCACTGAGGCCAACCGCCACAATTGGCGCTGACCACGTTGAGCGCTGCACAACAACCTCCTGCGGCCCAACACCCAGGTATCCCTTTGGCTTGTCTGTTTTCCGACTCGCTTCGACTACTTTTGTGCTCAGCAGTGTCGCTTGAGTCGCTTTGACTACGCCAGCTCGTTCGTACGCAACAACGACAGTTTGACCAGCAAACTGCTTGGTAAGGCTCTGCAACGACTGATCTACCAGTGCCACCCCGTTAATACGTAGAAGTTTGTCATTTTCCTGCAGACCAGCCTTGGCCGCGGGAGAGTTTTTTTCAACGAATGCAGCGAGCACGTCGTGTCTGACTATTTTTGTATCGCTTTTGACCGTGAACTGGTTATCTATGCCGGGTATTTTAGGCATGCCTACCAGCGCCAGGAGGGTAAAAAGGAGCAGCGCCGTCGCCAAGTTGACCGCTACACCAGCTAGCATAATTTTGGCCTTGGCTAGGTCGCTGGCGGCGCCAAAGCTCCCCTCTTCGGTGTCGCTATCGTGCTCGCCCTTGAGCTTCACAAAACCGCCCAGCGGTAAGAGATTGACGGTAAATTCCCAGCCGCCTTTCATTTTCTTACCCCACAGTTTTGGTGGGAAGAATATGCCGAACTCTTCGGCCTTCACACCGTTGCGCTTAGCCACCAGAAAATGACCCATTTCATGAGTGATGATAAGTGCAAGGAATAGTATAATCGCGAGAACAAATAACATAGGTTACCCCCAAATATGCGTTTACGTCTGTTATATTCTACCAGACATTCGTCAAACACTGCAGGGGTAAAATGCGGTCAATACTCGCCACAGAGGACAAGCTCGCTGTAAGCCGCCCGCCACTGCATAAAGCTACTCCACCGCCGCTCACCACGTTCGCTCCACCGCGTAGTCGACGAGTTCGCAGAGCTGCTCACCAAAGCCTGACCGCCACGCCGTTGCTTCTCGGGCAGCCTGCTTTGCTTGCACCGCACACGTCTCAAGCCGAGTTCGCACATATGCAGCCGCGCCTGAAGACTCCAGCACATCTTGCACAAACCGTAAGTCATCCGCCGTTGCGCTGGAGTTGCCGATGATTTTTTGGAACGCCGCGCGCTCTGCACCTTCGAGTCGTTCCAGCGCCTGCTGCACGAGGAGCGTGTATTTACCTTCCTGTATATCGTCGAGGTTTGCCTTGCCCGTTACATCACTTGCACCGAATATGCCTAGCCAGTCGTCGTGCAGCTGAAACGCCACACCCGCCGGTTTGCCAAACCGCTCTACATCATGGTTTGCATCGTCACGGCCCGTGAGTGCTAAACCGCACGCCAGCGGATTTATAAAGGTATAGTAACTACTTTTTTGTTCGTAGGTATGCAGCACGGCTGCTTCGGTAGGCGGCCGCTCGCTCGCCCGGCATAGGTCATCAATCTGCCCCAAACCAGTCACGGCAATATTGTGGTGAATGACGCCGCTCATGTGCACAAGACGCTGGACGTCGACCCGTATATGTGCCGTCATAATCCCAGCGATTTGCTCGGCGAGCAACCCCACATTTATGGCCATCATCCCTGCCTCGTGCTCGCTCACCTTACGCGTTGTTTTGTACAGCTCATGCACCGTTGGCAGGCCTCGCCGAAGCGCCGAACGATCCATGACGTCATCTATAATAAGCAAGTAATTTTGCAGCACCTCCATGACCGCCCCAAGCTCAAGCCCTTCCCGGCTATATTCCTTCCCGGATGCTTCGTCATACATAGCGGCAGCCAGTGACCCACGCAGGCGCTTGGCCGGCCGAGTGTTATATTCCTCAAGCACCTTGAGTGCCCACATGCCCTGCGGAGACATATCTTGTGGTAGCGATTCCACGGCACACGCAAAGGTTTCGCATAAGACTGCGTGAACCTTTTTAGCGTAAGAACGTATGGGTCGGGCGCTCAAAAAGCCCCTACACTTTCATTATCTCGGCTTCTTTTGCCTTGCTGGCAGCCTCCACATCGGTGCGAGCCTTTTGCATGGCGTCTTCCACCTGGCTACTCAGGCGCTTTGCATCATCTTCGCCAATAGATTTATCTTTTTTGGCAGCGTCTACCGCATCCATAGCATCGTGCCGGATGTTGCGTACTGCAATCATGGCATCTTCTTGCTTGCTGCCGAGCTGCTTCACGATTTCGCGGCGACGCTCTTCGGTAAGAGCTGGGACCGGCACGCGCACAACCCGACCATCATCACTCGGGTTCATACCCAAGCTTGGGTTATCACGTATAGCGCTGGCTATCTTTTGCAGATTGCTCGGGTCGAATGGGGTAATCTGCAGCAGCTGCGCCTCTGGGGCAATGACATTTGCCACCTGGTTGAGCGGCATGCTTTGACCATAGACTTCAACCATCACGGCATCGAGCATGCTCGCGCTCGCTCGCCCCGTACGCAGCGTCTTAAGCTGCTCATGATAGTGCTCTAGTGCCGCACCAAACTTCTTCTTCGCCTCTTCAACCGCCTGTTGTGGATTCATCTGTACTCCTTTAATGCCTACAGTATAGCAAACCCTTGTCAGCTCCGTACTGAATGTAACTATGTAGTAGCGGGTATATTAAAACAAACCGCTACCCTGACCAAGAGCTGTCGTTGGGTTCACAAGATCGGCCGGCGAAGTTGAGTGTGAAACTCCTGTGGGGCTGTTTTCAATCACTAGATGCTCAATTCCGGGGTAGATTTCAATAAAACTTCCTTCTTCTGGTCGCAGCGGCTCATGAGAGATATCGGCATCGCCATGTCTAAAGATACGAACTCGTAGCTGTTCTTGCTCTGCCTCTTCTGGCCCTTGCGCTGTTCTTGCGTAGAGGCCACCAAAGATTCCGAGCGCTCCCAGCTTCTCGAGGACCCCTCTACCGGCGTCGAGTATTTCTACTTCATCCATTTTATGATTCGTTACTGCTTCACGAATGATTGCTCGTACAGCGCTAGGAATCGCAGGGAAATCATAGGCGGGCGACTCCTCAGGATTTATGCATCTGAACGCCCAAGCGACTGCCAACGTAACGTACGCGTCGCGTTGGTCCTGTGTCAACCCAGACTCGCTTTCGGCTGTTTTCTTGTTCCGATTAAATAGCCCCATTGCAGTTCCTTGGCTTATTTCTCGCCGAGGGCGATGCGGTGGAAGCGGCGGACGAGGATGTTTTCGCCTAGGCGAGCATTGTGGTCCTTCACGTAGTCACCCACGGTTTGGTCGGGGTTTTTTATGAATGGCTGGTCAAGCAAGCACAGTTCTGCGAAGTATTTGCCTAGCTGGCCTTCAACGATTTTATCGGCCATCTCTGCTGGTTTGCCCTTTAGGGCGTCACTGGCGAGCAGCTCTTGCTTTTTTGCTTCGCGAGCTTCAGCTGGAATGTCTTCACTACTTACGTACTGTGGATTGCTGGCTGCAATGTGCATAGCAACGTCTTTTACGAGGTCTTGGAATATTTCGTTGCGCGCAACAAAGTCAGTCTCGCAGTTCAGTTCTACCACAACACCTATGCGGCCATCGTGGTTATAGGTGCCCACAAGCCCCTGGCGAGCCTCGCGCTCACCGCGCTTTTCGGCCTTGGTGAGACCCTTTTTGCGCATTTCTTTGAGGGCAGCGTCAAAGTCACCGCCAGCTTCCTCGAGCGCTTTTTTAGCATCGGTCATGCCCACGCCAGTTAGTTCGCGCAGTCTTTTAATTTCATCTATAGATATTGCCATGGGTCGTTCCTCCATTTAGCAGGAAGCAGAGAACATTTGGCAGAAATTTTGCAGGCTTCAGGTTGCATGTGTCTGCTATCTGCTACCTGCTAAATTTCTGTTATCTGCTACCTGTTGTCTGTTAAATTACTTCTCGTCTTTGTCGGCTGGTTTTTCGACTTTGCTCTTGGCTTTGCCGGCGGTTACGGCTGCCTGGAAATAATCTGCCAGTAGTTGCAGCGTTTTGATAGCATCGTCGTTGCACGGGATAGGATAGGTAATGCCCGTGGGGTTTGCATTGGTATCGCATACGCCTACGATAGGCAGCTTGAGCTTTGTGGCTTCCTTAACCGCATTGTGGTCATGCACGATATCGAACACAACAACCACGCCGGGGCGGACATTTAGCTCTTTAATACCGCCGTACAGGAAGTTGAGGCTGTCTATTTCTTCCTGAAAACGCTGGACTTCAAGCTTGTTGAACTTGTTTGCGAGCTCACCGTTGGCCATCTTGGTCTCAAGATCAACCAAGTGTTTGATCTGGGCACCAATGGTGTTCCAGTTAGTCAGCATGCCGCCAAGCCAACGCTCGGTGACAAATGGCTGGCCTGTAGCCTCAGCAAGGTTTTTAACAATATCTTGCGCCTGCTTTTTGGTACCCACAAAGAGTACTTGCTTGTTTTTGCTTGCGGCTTCCTCGACAACAGCGAGTGCTTCCTCTAGCTTGACCACCGTTTTGGTGAGGTCAATGATATGGCTACCACCACGTTTACTGTGGATGTACTGTGCCATTTTAGGGTGCCAGCGCTCGGTTTTGTGACCAAAATGCGCTCCGGCCTCTAGTAATTGCTTGATATCTACGTCTGCCATGCAGACTCCTTTCTTAGGAAGGAAAAGGTTGGAGTGGAGAGGTTATAGGTTGGAGTGGCCAACAAATGCTTGGAAGCCAGTCCTCTCACCTAAAACCTCTCACCTAAAACCTCTTTGATCCTTATACACCGGTCGGATAGCCTTGAACGCACTGACAAAGTGACGTCCAGGAGGATTCTCACCCGCACCTGCTTAGTTAATTGCCCTCATATTCTAACAGATTGAGCCATGTGCTGCAAGCATAGACTTACCCGAATCACAAAACATAAAAACACCGTAAAAATGTCATCTTGAGCGAAGCAAAGCGAAGTCGAAAGATCTTCTTCTCACCCGTTAGATACAAGTACAACAAAGAGATTCCTCGACTTCGCTCGGAATGACAGGGGCGCGAGTTTCGCGATTCGGGTTTGTACTAAGCCCCAGTTGTCTAGACACTCACACATAAGCTAGCCTTTGTTTCCAGAACACATTAAAGTATTCGAGTGGCGGTAAGTTATTGCAGCTGGAGTGACGCCGTAGTTCGTTGTATTCGTTTTGCCAGCTGTGCAT
>JAKPIL010000078.1 GCA_029549845.1 bacterium | reverse complement strand
AACTCATCGAAAACGAAGTTGAATATGCGGGCAAGAAGGCCTTCGTTATTGACTGTTGGGCGAAGAAAAGGTAATTGGTCTGGTACTGGTAATAGTATGATATTTGCACGAGAATGTTTTTTGGGCGGGGGTTTGGTGGTGGCGGCAGGGTTGTGGTATGTGTTCCGGCGGGAGCCGTTTGGTAAGTACTGGTCTATAAGCTTGCATGCCTCGGCACATCGCGGTACGACGTATGTATTTGGGGTAGCGCTGCTGATAGCTACGGCGCTGTGGGCGGTGTATTTTAAGGAATGGCTTATACCGAGGTATGCATATGGGCTTGCTATGCAAGCTGCGCTGGGCATGGCGCTTGTATGCTTGGGCTTGCTCGCGGTCATTCCGCACTATGAAGAGAAATGGCAGGGAAGAGTGCACGTGCTCGCTTCGTGGGTTATGGTCGGGCTCATGCCTGTTATTTTGCTGCTCCATGCCTTGGATAACTGGGGCTCAGTGGGTGGCTATGTTGCAGTACTGTCTATGGTTGCAGACGGGGTATTGCTCGGGATATTTTGGGGCGTAAAAGGCATGCATGAGCGCTTTGCATTACTGCAGAGTCTGTACATAGGAATATTCTTCCTGTGCTTGGGGGTTTTCGGTTACGTATAGCTTGGGCTACTGCTACAATGTACGTAAAGCAGAAAAGGGTGGTAGCATACCAGATGAATAAAGCGTGGCAGCGGTTTGGGGATTATAGAGCGCGGCGACAGCGTGGTGGCATGCGGACGCTGTATGAGGACGTGCAGCTTTCGCTTCGAAATGAGGTGCCTATAGCGAGCCGGCGCTGGCGTGGACAGCCAGATGTGGGGTATCTGAAGCCGCTGATTGACCAGGCCAAAAAAGAGGCAGACGACCTCGAACACTCAGATTCGCTCAGTGGTGCAAGGGCGTGGCACTGGCTGCGAGCGCTGGTGCTGCAGGCGCCACAGGCGGCGCTGGCACAGGCGCAAATGGATAAGCACCCGCACGGGTACCATGCCCGGGGTGAGCGGCTGTACGAGCTCATAGATTTCAACGATGCGTTTGTGTCTACGGTGTTGACGCTGGACGAGCCCTTGCTAGCAGATTTTGCCGAGCAGGCGCAGCGCCTTATGGACTGGTTTTGCAAGCGGGTGGGCGTGCGTAGCCTGAGTGACGAGCAGTATACCGCCATTGTGCGTGGGCTTAGCCGTGAGATTGCCGTGTACCGGGGCGTGCGGGCAGAAGGGTTCGATTCACACATGACCAGTCGCACCAGCGATGCGCTAGGGATCGACATGGTTATAACCGATGCGAAAACTGGCAAATATGTAAACATAGACTGTAAAGCGCCTTCGGCGTATCGGCACCGTGTCTATGACCTCCTCCGCGAAGGCAGGCTCACCGAAGAAGAAGTAACTGCAGCAGAAATGCTCGGCTACATCGGTGAGATGAATGGGCACGGCAGCGAACGCACCGAAGTCATCGTGTGGCGGATAGAGAAAGAGCGCTACGGCGAGATTGCCGCATTTAGCTTTCCGGATACGGCTGCGCTGGGGCAAACCATTCGCGCTATACTGAATACATACGGGGTAAAGTAGCAGCTCAAGATGACAAGGAGGGAGCAATAGATGGATGAAGTACTTGTTAGACAGCTGGTGCGACAGCTGAAGATCATAAACTTATGGATTACGCTGTTTGGCACCGTCATTGTGGTGGCGCTGATTGTGCTGGGTATTCTGGTTTTTAAGGTCGCAACGTTTGTGCACAGCACCGAACAGAAGGTGAGTGACTTGCAGCAAAAAACGGTTAATACGCTGAATGTGAAGGATGATATTTGTAAGAATTCGGTGTTGAGTGGCAGCGGGTACTGCAAGGAGTAGGCGGTAGATGCTGGATGCTGGATGGTGTCAGCCCATAGACTGCTTGGGTATTTTTGTAGTTTGATGAACTAAGCTATCGCCGTACATGTGCGCAGGCTACATATGGACGTTTTCTTCTACTACCATCTACTATCCAACATCCACCATCCACTCGCTTGACAAGGATAATTCAAAATGGTACCTTGGTATAGAAAGGTAGCTTTGAACATGCCGGACTCAGGAAAAATAGATGACAACTTCACCGCATTGCGCAAAGGCTTGCTAGAGTTTGCCGTGCTAAGCACCGTTTCGCACAGTAAAGTGTATGCGGCAGATATACTCGATAGGCTCGCCACTACGCCGTTTGCCACGAGTGAGGGGACGCTGTACCCGCTGCTATCTCGGCTCAAGCGCGATGGCTACCTTGCGTACGAATGGGCAGAAAGCGAAGCAGGGCCACCGCGCAAATACTACAGCCTCACTGCCGAAGGAAAACAGCGGCTAGCCGAACTGCACGTGTACTGGAAC
>JAKPIL010000057.1 GCA_029549845.1 bacterium | reverse complement strand
AAACGAGGGATTTCGACCGGATAGTACAAACTACCATCGGGTGGAATACCGCGCGACAGCGCCTCCTGAAACGAGACAACATCTTCGGGATTCCCCAAGCTAACAAACTTCATACATTCATAGTACACCATGGTGCGCCTGTTACAAGCCAGCATTCTCAGCTAGGGTTCAGAGAGTATTTGCTATGCTAGAGGCATGAAATCAACCAACACATCAACCCCCATGCTGGTCGGCGCGCTCGCCATTGCCAGCATCATTGGCGCAGCGGCATTTGTGCTGACGCAAAGCAACACAGGCAAACAAACCACTAGCCAGTCCAGCGCTACATCACAAACGGTCACTCAGGAAACCTCCGCGCAAACAAACAAAGCAGTCGCTAGCGTAGGCACGGACACAACCGGCTCCACCGCCACAACAAACACGGCCTCCAGCGGCTATAAAGACGGGTCGTACTCGGCCAGCGCGGTCTACAGCGTGCCAAAAGGATTCAGCAACGATATCACCGTGACGGTCTCGGTAGAAAACGGCGTTATAGCATCGGTAAGCAGCAAACATTCCTACGAAGACCGCGAATCTGGCGACTACGTCGACTGGTTTGATGCCGCTATAGACGAATATGTGGTAGGCAAATCTTTAGGCGATGTATCCCTCAGCCGCGTGGGCGGCGCCTCGCTGACAACCTACGGGTTCGAAGACGCACTCGCTACCATTGCAAACCAAGCCAAAGCCTAATGCGTAGCCAGCTCACCCACACTCCTCCAGCCTTTTTTAGATTGTCCGGCCGGACAATCTATTTCGGCAGTGAGGACAGGCTGCACGGTTACAGGGAGTGGCTGCGCGAATGTGCAGTAGAGGGCAGGGGGCGCCATGTTTGAGCTGGACGCGCTAGGAACGCACTGGTGGGTTGAGTCACTTAGTGAACCCCTGAGCGCAAACACCGTGGCGCACCTTGAAGCACATATTCGAACCTTTGAGCGCACATACACACGCTTTTCAGATGATTCTTTGCTGGGGCAGTTGAACCTCCACAAGCGTTTGGCGCACCCGCCAGAGGAAATGCTCGGCATGCTTGAGTTTGCCCGCGACATGCAGGAGCTCACTGACGGCGTGTTCAATATTTCGGTTGGCGGCGAGCTTGTCCGGCGCGGCTACGGCAAAACCGGGCAGGGCAGTATATCAGCGTCTTTTTGGGATGAGGTGAAGCTCACCCCTGAAGAAATACGCATCCCGGGTGAAATAAGCCTTGACTTTGGCGGTTTCGGCAAAGGCTGGCTCGTAGATCAGCTGGGCGAGCTCGTGGCCAGTGAGGGCACCCCGCACTTCATCATAAATGGTGGCGGAGACATCTTGGTTCGTTCACCCGAACCCATTGAGTTTGCACTCGAGCACCCGGTGGACGCCTCAAAACAAATTGGCTCCACGCGCATACAGCAGGGTGCTCTTGCAGTCAGCTCTAGTATAAAACGCAGCTGGCAAAGCGGCGGCCAACGCCAGCACCACATTATAGATCCGCGCACCGGCAAGCCAAGTGAATCAGACATCGTAAGCTCGTACATTCGTGCCGATAGCGCCCTTCTGGCCGATGTGTGCGCCACGGTCCTGCTCATAGCGCCCGGGCTCGAAGAGCGTCTGAGCAGCGCATACCCTCATCTCAAAGCCATCCTTATCCGCCACGACCAGCTGGACTCTTAAGCTCCTTTCACCCAAAAAATCAAACGCACAGCCTGAACCACCATACTCCACACCGACTACCAGCACAATTCCGGCTTACCGCCTCATTTTAGATTGTCCGGCCGGACAATCTATTTTGGATATGATGTTTTGAGGGTGTGGCATAATGGAGGTATGAAGGTCATAAAACGAGCAGCCAAAAGTATTGAGAAAGAGGAAGCCCACGGCGGAAGTGGCCAACGCAAGGTATACGCCGCACCCGAACACCTCAAAAGCACCGCGTTTCAGATGATGACGCACGGTTTCATGCCCGCTGGCGGCATGTACGACTGGCACGACCACCCAGGCGTAGAAGAGATTATGGTAGTAATGAAGGGGACAGGCCTCGTCCACGACGAAGACGGTGAATACCCCTACGAACCGGGCGACGTCTTCGTTTTCCCAGCCAACATCCAGCACAAAATATCCAACCCTAGCGACACAGAAAACGAATTCATCTTCGTGAGAGTCAAGGTATAAGCAATATTCTTACCTACCATAAAGTGCTAGGCTATTGTTTATGGTATACCATTCAAAGCTAGGTAAAATGCCTGGGACGTCGCACGCTGAAGTAGTTCGCCTTGCCCGTCATGAATACCATCTTATCCAGAAACGGACGCCTCGTCGCCACGCGTATGTTCGTTCCCAGTATTTTAGAAGGGATAAGGTTTTTGTAAATCAGTTTTGGGAGCACCTGAAGCAAAAGCGCGGGGGTGATCAGCTAAGGCGGCTGAAACTATACAGTTGCGCAATTGACCTCATACGCAACACTACCGCCAGCCCCGACACTATCTTCGGCTATGATGATATGAACATCGCTCTTCACAGGTTTTACGGGCAAACAAAAGATGGTGAATACTATTGCGTCCAGATTAAGCAAGATAAGCGCACCGGTCGAAAAGATTTTATGTCTGTTTTTCCGAGCGATAAAAAAGAAAATTCTGGCAAATAAAAAGGCCTTCCGCGCTGGGTAGCCTAGAAACTACGGGCCGAAGGTCTTGACTACATACTACCGCACGAAGCCTATTTTGTCAATGTGCCGCGAGGTGTATGCTGGGTGATATGACCGCTCAAGAAATCATACAGAGAGTGAAAGAACTAGGCTTACCCGAGAGTCAGTACATCGTATTTGGGTCAGCGCCCATCGCGTTGGCCGGGTTACGTGAAACCAATGATATTGATCTGTTGGTAACTCCTGGTTTACGAGAGCAACTCGCAAACGCAGGTTGGAAAGAAGTGCAGAAAGGCGAAAATGACCACCCAGTTACACGCGGTGTATTTGAGGCACATGACGCCTGGAACTTTGACTCATACCAACCAACACTCAGCGAACTACTGTCCCGCGCAGTCGTGCAAGACGGTGTAGCATTTGCTGCGCTAGAAGATGTACGCCTCTGGAAAGAAGCAGCTGGGCGGCCAAAAGATATGGTGGATCTTGAGCTCATCCGAAACTACCAAGCCCGCCTTTCGAGCACCTCAACCGTGCAATCCCAAGTGGAGACTGCCCTTGGTGAGTATGGCATACAGCATGAGGTTTTGGCGTGCGACCCGAGCCTGGCAGACACGGCGGTGTTTTGTGAGCACTATGGTTTTACGCTGGAGCAAGCGGCCAATACCATTCTAGTGGCCTCACGCAAGGTTAAGCCAACCCAGTATGCACTGTGCGTTGTCCTGGGAACGACTCGGCTAGACGTGAACAAGAAAGTATGTGAACTTCTGGGCGTCAAGCGCGCATCGTTTGCCGATGCCGAAACCACACGCGCGCTTACCGGCATGGAAATAGGTGGAGTTGTCGCCATCGGTACGGATACAGGAATTCCGGTTTACATAGATAGCTGGGTGCTCGAGCAAGAAAAAGTGGTGATGGGCGGCGGCAACCGCACCAGCAAACTCGTCCTAAGCCCCCAGGAACTCCTCAAGCTCCCCCATGCCCAAATCATCGAAAACCTCGCCAAAGAAACTACTGAGACCCAATGAAAACATATCGATGCGTGGTATTTGTGGATGAAAAGGGGGAGCGTGGCGATCCACTTACGGTTATTATAGATAGCAAAAATACGCTAGACGAAATGAAGCGCATGGAACTTGCGAGAGGTTTTGGAAACGCAGAGACAGCGTTCATCGAGTCACTGCAACCAGCGAGAGTCAGATTTTACAATCCGGCTGCAGGAGAGGTTTCCTTTGCTGGGCAGCCAATGATTGGCACAGCGCACATTTTGGCAGAACTGACTAGTAGCACCACGAGCCTTATTACCTGTTCTGCGGGCGAGGTAAGCACCTGGAAAGAAGATGGGATTACGTGGACCGCAAAGAACACTCTGGGTCTTCCGGGGTGGAAGTTTGAGCAATTCGCCTCTGTA
>JAKPIL010000044.1 GCA_029549845.1 bacterium | reverse complement strand
AGGATACAACCAAATTCTGCACCTGTAAAATGAATAAGTATGTGAGCAATTACGTTACTGTTGAAAAGGTAGTAGAATTATCAAGCAAAAGTGACGCTGGTTTTGAAGCCTACGATAAGCAAATAGAGCCTTCATGTTTGCAAGAAGCAGGGCTTGTTTCAAACTCCTAAGCCAAATTTATTCAAGATAGTTTTGACTACGTAAAACAGCCGACTCTAGCCTGAACACCGTCAAAATTTATAAAAATTCTTGGCTCTAGCCTATTGTCACTTACCAAGGGGTGTGGATACCCGCCCCCCCTGCCATTGCCAAAACAATGTAGGACAGGCCTGTGTGGGTAGCTGTGCCAGTGTGCCCACCTCTGTTAAAAGGATTGCGTAAAACTGTTCTAAGCTATAGAATAGGAAAGCAGCGTGGTTCTAACTTCGTACAGGACGCTGCACCAGACAGTCGAATTTCTGATACAATAAACCACACACTCTTATGAAAACCGATAAACATTTTATTCAAGACCGCTCGGCGCTGCTCCTTGTGAGCATAAACGCGTTTCTAGCCATCGCTGCAACGGTGCTCGTAGGGCTGAAGCTCAACGCCAGCCGGGGTACAGTAAACTACATCATTGCGTACCGTTCCTCACTGGGCATAGATGGCTACCAGCAGGGCACCATGTGGGATGTAATGAGCTTTATTGCCGCCGCGGCCATCATTTTCACCCTTAGTATCCTCCTTGCATACCGAACGTACGCACTGCGGCGCGAGCTTTCCCTCGCCACGCTGTCGCTGAGTATTGTGCTGCTTATATTATTGATTATTGTGAGCAATGCGCTGCTGATTTTGCGTTGATATGACAGATCTAGAAATACCATTTGAAAAGAACCGTAAAGGCCACTACCGTTTCTTCGAAATACTCCCAGGGGCACTCAGCTGGGGTATGATTGCGCTCCCGTTCCTGCTGAGTCTCATAGACGTGCGCTTAGCTGCGCTCTTTATGTTCGTGTATGTACTTATTAACTTTTCTCGTGGTGTGGCGGGCGCCATGCGCGCCATGCAGGCGTTTCGTACCATGCGCGAACACCAGAAGCTACCGTGGCGGTCTATGCTCCAGGAACTTGGAGAGGGCAGCATACCAGAGCGAACGAAGCGGCCGCACTGGCACCACCTTGCGGTGGAGGGCACGCAGGAACGACCGTTGCTCATGCCTCCAGAAGAAGTCATCCACGCTGTTATCATTGCAACCTATAAAGAATCGCGCGACATCCTAGTTCCGACCATAGAGGCGCTGCTGCATTCGCAGTACAACATGAAGCAGGTTATATGCATCTTGGCTTACGAGGGGCGGGCGGGTGAGGCCACTGAGCGCCAAGCCAAGGAGCTAATGGCAGCATACAAAGACCAATTTTTCGATACGATTGCCGTAAAGCACCCCTCAAATATCCCGGGTGAAATCATAGGAAAGGGCGGCAACGTCACGTACGCGGGGCGGGCACTGCAGCGCTACCTCGAGAAGCGCCATATTGATCCGCTGCGCGTTGTTGTCACGACGCTTGACGCCGATAACCGCCCAGACAAGCACTATCTTTCGGCTTTAGCCTATGCGTATATTGTCTGTCCAGACCCGGTGCATTCGTCGTTTCAGCCTGTTGCGCAATTTTCAAACAACATCTGGGACCCACCAGCGCCCATGCGCGTTCTGGCCACCGGCAATTCGCTTTCTCACCTTATGATGTCGCTGCGTTCACATGCCCTGCGCAATTTTTCGTCACATGGTCAGCCCATGGTTGCTCTTATTCAGACTGACTTTTGGAGTGTTCGGACCATTGTGGAAGATGGTCACCAGTTCTGGCGCTCGTACTTTCGGTTTGAGGGTAATTACCGTGTGCTGCCGCTACACCTGCCCATTTACCAAGACGCCGTGCTTTCTGACACCTACTGGAAGACGGTAAAGGCGCAGTTTTTGCAGATTCGGCGCTGGACGTATGGTGCATCCGATGTTGCGTATGTTGCGCACATGGGATTCTTCCGGAGGAATACGATATCTAGATTCGACCTGTTTGCGAAGTTCTGGCGCCTGCTCGAAGGCCACGTAACCTGGGCGGCGGGCCCGCTCCTGATATTGTTCGGGGGTTTTATACCGGTGCTATTCCACCCGAAGAGCTACGGGGCTTTGCAGCTGCCTATACTGGTGAGTCGTATCCAAACGGTCGCGCTGCTCGTGGCGGTCGTGACCGTGTTTCTGTCGCTCAAGACATTGCCGCCTAAGCCCGCGCGCTACAAGCGGCATCGCTCTATTTTCATGGTGCTTCAGTGGGCGTATTTGCCCCTTACCACCATAGTATTTAACTCCTTTGCAGCGCTGTACTCCCAGACTCGGCTTTTGCTGGGGCGATATATTTCGAAGTTTGACGTTACCGATAAAGCAGTTGTGACGCAGAGCGCCACCGGGAAGACTACGACGAGCTTATAGGGTGATAGGCGGCGTACTGTACTGCCGCGGCGGTGTCATACCGCTGGAGCGTCGTATGGCTGACTTCTATAATGCTGCTGACAGGAACTAGGGCTCCTAGGTGCATTTTTAGGAGTGATGCGGTGATTGTGTCGGTGAGCGCGCTTGCGGCCTCTACAGCGTCTCTACGATGCCCCAGAGCCTTTACTACCGACAGATACAGCCTATCACGCTCAAATGGGCGCTGTTTCTTGGTCGTTGAGCCGTACTGAACTATCCAGCATGCAGCTAAGTCAGGTGCCTCGTGCGTTGTAAACAGAGCGCCGCACGCCGCACAGCTCCGTCGTCGCCAGACATTGCCCGACTGCTTTTGCAGCCGAGAGTTTAGAACAGCGGTTTCGTGACCGCAATAGACGCATACCATGACTACATATTGTCATAACGCTAGAGTTTTATCTAGTGGAAAACCTAAAAAACCGGTGGATAACGAAAAACCCGATCTTCATAGTGAAGACCGGGGCATTGTCCTATGAGAAGGGGGCTGTATTTATGCAGTCCTTGCCCGGCGTACGCGTGAAACGCGCTTTGCAATCGGGAGTTCTTCATAAAACAACTGAAAGCTCTGTAGTGAGCTTGGTTGTTTTGTACTCACCAAAACACCTCGTTTAACCCGGGTAGTGTAGCAAAAGAAGGCTTGCAAGTCAAGTAGAAACATTGTATACATAAGCACAATAACAGATTGAATGCGCAGTTTTGCGTATGAGCCTCACCTCTGTATGTGATGCGATAAGTAGCTTTGGAATGGTCTTTATATGGTGGGCGATATCACTTCGTGGAATCGGCCCGTTTACCACGAAAAAAGGCCAGCAGTGCTGACCTTGTCTCGTGGTGGGCGATATAGGATTCGAACCTATCACCTCCACAACGTCAATGTGGCGCTCTAGCCAAATGAGCTAATCGCCCGGGTTGGTGCCGGAACATGGCTAACGCAAAGTGCAAGCTTGTCAGTATGGTTTTGTTGGCTAGAGCGCCACAGTGTGGCGGGCCTAACGCAACTCGCTTCGCTCAGACAGGCCAAATGAGCTGCTCGCCCGAAATGTCATGTCTTTCGGTCACCCATGAATATAGCAAAAAACCACCCCTGACACAAGCAAGGCGGATGCGTGCCATTGCGCGATACGGGGCCCGTAAGAGTTTTTCGTTACATGCACAACCCTCTGCAAATCGTCAGAGCGTTTTATGACTGTCATAAAAATGCAAAACAAAGCTATATAGCAGGGAAGGTATAAGATGCGGAATATTGAGTTATCCACTTATCCACAAGCCGCACCGGGAAAAGCCCAAAAAAGTACTAGCATAATGCAGCTAGTGTGTGTATACTAGCTTGTGAGGTGAGGTTTTCCCGAGAGGTTTTACCAAACTAGGAATCGGACGTCTTTGCGAGAGCGTCCGATTTTTATTTACCCCTGTTTTACGCGATATATCATCTGTTAAGGGTTCATCCTTTCTGTGACCGGGCGGCTGCCTTTACGGTGGTGGGTGTTTGGAGGGGTGTGGTATAGTGAAATGTAGGCTATGAAGTGGCATCACCAACCACAGAGCTTCGTCGGTGTGGCAACAGGGTACGATAACCATAGTTGCAAGAGTAAGCGCTTAGGTGGAACCTCCGTCTTATATACGGA
>JAKPIL010000039.1 GCA_029549845.1 bacterium | reverse complement strand
AACTCCTGACGTAAAAATGACCTGTTTTGCGTATGAGAAGCACTGTTTTGAGTTAATTTGCCGTAAAGCACGTAAAGCTTCTGGGTTATCTCCAGTCTCGGACGCGAGGACTTGCACTTTATGTCTGCTATCGCACTGCAGCGCGCTTGAAGCATTGAACATCATACATATAAAAAAGACCAAGCGAACCTGGTCTTTTTTATATGGTGCGGACGAGAGGACTTGAACCTCCACCCCTTGCAGGACTACCACCTCAAAGTAGCGCGTCTACCAATTCCGCCACGTCCGCTTGAGCAAGCATCATTGTAGCAAATATGTGTTGTGAGTGGAAGCCTGAACCTGATATACTCATGTGGCTAGGGTGATTAGCTCAGTTGGCTAGAGCACCTCGTTTACACCGAGGGGGTCGGGGGTTCGAGTCCCTCATCACCCACCATCCAAAGGCCGTCCCGAAAGGGGCGGTTTTTGAATTGATGAAGCAAAGACCACGCAGGGACAGTATCGCAGATATATAGGAATGGCTAGAGAGTATGCACGTACGCTTAGGCCTATGCAAAGCGCAAAACAGGTCATTTTTACGTCAGGAGTTGTCAGCTATATAAAATATTGTATATACTGTATAGACATATGGGAAAACTTCAGCCCGCTAAGCCGCTATTAATAATGCTCTATGGAATGCCTGGCTCGGGTAAGACCTTTTTTGCCCGTCAGCTTCGGGAGCATCTCAATGCCGCGCATCTGCAGGGCGACCGTATTCGTGATGAACTATTCGAAAACCCCACATACACCAAGGAAGAAAACCACATCGTCGCCAGCCTCATGACCTATATGACCAGTGAGTTTCTGCAGGCTGGCATAAGCGTTGTGTTCGATACTAACGCCATGCGCCTAAGCCAGCGCCGCGCACTCCGCAATCTGGCCATTAAAGCTGGGGCGCAGAGCATGTTGCTCTGGATCCAGATTGACCCAGATTCTGCCTTCAAGCGAGCCAGCCACCGCGATAGGCGCAAGCAAGACGACCACTACGCCCAAGAAATGGAGCCTACCGTATTCCGAGAACTCCTCGGCGGCATGCAAAACCCAGAAATTACCGAACACTACCTCGTCTTGAGCGGAAAGCACGTCTTCAACACACAAAAGAACGCTCTCGTACGATACTTGGTAGAAAAGCGACTCGTGAACCTCGACGAAACCGCCCACCAGCTAGGCAAACCAGGGCTCGTGAACATAGTACCGAACCCTGCAGCCGGCCGCGTAGATTTGTCGCGTCGCAACATTAGTATTCAATAGCATGCCAAGCAAAGTTTTTGATATACCCGGGCTCGGACCGGTAACGTGCCACAAGTCGACGCGCAGCCGGTCTATTCGTATTTCGGTGTCAGAACGAGGGGTGCGCGTCTCGCTCCCCACCTGGACACCTTATGCAGTAGGGGTTGCGTTTGCACGTCAGCACCACCAGTGGATTGAGGCCGAGCAAGCAAAGCACGTCACTTCGGTGCTGCAAGAAGGCGACAAAATAGGCAAACTGCATGTGCTGCATTTTGAGCCAGTTCCCGAACCGGGTGAAGCACGCACTCGTGTAACACCGACAAAACTGGTCGTTTCGTACAAACCAAGTGAAACTCCGCACAGTGCCGCTGTACAAAAACGCGCCGAACAAGCCGCCGTGCGCGCCCTGCGCAAAGAAGCGAGTGTACTACTCCCACCGCGGCTTGCAGCACTGGCCGCGTCGCACGGTATGACGTACACGAGTGTTACGGTTAAGAACCTAAAACGCCGGTGGGGTAGCTGTGATAGCCACGGAGCGCTCACGTTTAATCTGTTTCTTATGCAACTAAGCTGGCAGCAAATAGACTACGTTATATGCCACGAACTGGCGCATACCAAGCACATGAACCACGGCCAAGGCTTCTGGCAGGAAGTGGAGCGCATGATGCCAGATGCCCGAATCATCGCCAAAAAAGTGCGTCACATCCAGCCAGCGTTGAAACCCATGAAAACCGCTACTGCTTTTGACGACGATATGGCATACTAGAACTATGCCAAGGAGTGCCAAACAAAAACCCACAGAGGCCGCTCTCGACCACGGTCGTCTGCAGAGCCTCATCGGCAGTATGGCCGATGGTGTTGTCGCTGTTGATGATGATATTAAGGTTGTACTGTACAACGGTGCAGCCCTAAACATTCTCGACACAAACGGCAGCATAAAAGGCCGTACCCTGGAACATTTGGTCAAGCTGTACGATAAAAATGGCCAAATGGTCAATGTAAAAACGCTGGTTAAAAACACCAGCCGCGCCGAAAGCAACCGTGACCTGCTGCTGCACTACGAAGATGGCAGCCGTATAAACTTATACCTTTCTATAGCGCCAGTTCGCTTAGGGTACGGCGAGGCGGGTGACCGCGGCTATGTGCTGCTCCTGCGCGATATCACGCACGAAAAATCACTCGAGGAAGAGCGCGACGAGTTTATATCTGTAGTCAGCCACGAGCTACGCACGCCGATAGCCATTGCCGAGGGCAATGTAAGCAACGCGCAGTTTATAATAGAGCGCAATGGTTCAACCAGCCCAGCCATAGTAGACGCGCTCAAACAAGCGCATGACCAGATTGTATTCTTGGCCGGGATGGTCAACGACCTTTCAACCCTCAGCCGCGCCGAACGTGGCAAATTAACACTCGATATCACTGCCATAAACGTGCACCAGCTCCTCACCGACCTTGTAAACACCTACCAAAAAGATGCCGCCGCCAAGGGTCTTGCAGTACGCGCCGACCTTAACCCTCATCTAGAAACGCTGTCATCCAGCGACCTTTACGTGCGAGAAATACTGCAAAACTTTATTACAAACGCCCTTAAATACACTGAAAAGGGCAGCGTGGTGGTCGGGGCAAAGCCGGTAAAAGACGGAGTGCTTTTCACAGTGTCAGACACAGGCATAGGCATCAGCAAGTCAGACCAAGAACGCGTATTTGACAAATTCTTCCGCAGCGAAGACTTTCGTACCCGCGCCACCAGCGGCACTGGGCTTGGCCTGTACGTCACCATGAAACTCGCCCGCATAGTCCATGCCGAAGTAAGCCTTGAAAGCGAGCTAAACCACGGCTCCACCTTCTCAATCTTCATCCCCAACCTACAATAGTGCGTGATAGTTATATCAATCAAACCAGTGCAGCAGACTATGCTGCACTATATGGCTACCACCAGCTCTAGCTTAGTCCGGGAATTTGGGGAGGTGGGGTTCTACGCGCATGACGGGGATGCATACATTGCGGCCCTTCCAGTTCACGGTGCCAAACTCGTAGCGCAGCATAGAAATGTGCAGCATGACGACATCAGAGGCAAACCCAAGAGAGGCGGTCAGGAACGCCACAACCGGACTATTTAACTTTGTTCGAACTGCTATGAGGTAATACATGGCCTCAACTGCCAAGATGCAGCAAAACCACAGTGAAAAGAACGCTCCACTATGCGGCAGGCGAAAGCTAAGCCACAGCCCCAGGAAGGGCCCTACAAAGAAAAACAGCTCAAATAGCGCCGTAAACGCCACCAGTTCCAGCCGGCGGTGCAGCTGCGGGTAGCGCACACGCACCGCGGTATCAAACTGGTCGCGCAGCGTTTTCGTGCTGTGTACCTGCAGTTCACCCTGGCTCAGAATGAAGTTATACGCGTCTTTGGTGACTGCTAGTTTGGCAAAGTGGGCCTCGGGCGATACGCTCTGCGACACTGCAGAAAGCCCGCCAAATTCCTCGAGCAGCTTGGCATACACCACCCAGCAGGTACTCAGCACGGGCGGGCGCTTAAACATGCGCCTGGGCAGGCAAAGCTCCCAGTAGTACCGCATGGTCTGCAAGAACGATATGGTCCTTTGGCTCGTCACCGTCCGTGTGGGCAGAACGCTAAGCATCCCCATGTGGCGCGAAAGCAGCGTTTCTATGACAGCCCGTATGGCTCGACTTTCAAATATGGTATCTACCCCGCAAAACAGCAGAACCTCCCCAGACGCCTCCGCGCGTAGCTGCTCATATGCAAAGTTTTTGGCTACCCAGTCATCTGGCGGCACTTCACCTTGTATAAACCGTACGCCGTCATGCGCATAGTGCCGGATAATCTCGGGTGTTTTAGGGTTTATAGAGCAATCATCTAGCACTAAAATTTCGAGCTTTGGGTAGTCATTCGCTATGAGGCTATCGAGGCAAAGCTGCAGCGACTCCGTTTCGTCCCTGGCCGGTATGAGCACACTCACGGTGGGTAGTTCTTTATCTGTATAGTGGCGTGCATTCTCGCTCGGCTTCGCGTGCTCCCAGGTGCGCGTACTAGCGCGTAACAGCGTGAGGACGCCCACAAACTGCACCGCAGCAAGCACCGCAAATACAGTCACGGCCGGGACATCACGCAGCAGCCAAGAAATGGCCGCCAGCAGTATTTGCGCGCTCACAACCCAACTATGCGTACGAATAGACACAGCCTGCAAGCGCGCACTGTGCATGCGGTACCGCGCAAAACGCGCTACGTTTATGAGGCGATACGGCATAAGTAGGAGCGGCGCACACCATATAATCCAGTCGTACGTCAGCAGCCCTACATTGGCGCCCACAATAGCAAGTGCCATACACGCGGCCACCGCGTACCGAGTGAACCGGTCGTGTTCTAACGCGCGAGTACCAAATACGTATAGCAAAACTTCTACGGCTGCCACGACAACCCACAGCCCAAACCAAATATGCATACCACTACTATACCATCTTGACTGCGCTGCCCGTATGCCGTATGATTGACACTAGACGCCTACAACACTGTAGGCTTTTTAATTGGCGATAGTTTTCGCCGGAAGCGAGAGTAAAAGGTGGCAAAGAAAGCAACGTCGCGTAGTTCTCAAAACGAACAAACCCTTATGCAGGTGTTCTGGAGTGGGTTTTTCTGGCCAGCCAAAACACTTTGGCGCGGGCTTGTGTGGTTAACGCACCAGTTCCCGTTGAAGCACATCGGTCATGCGCTGCGCTGGTTTTTCCTGCTGCCACCACTGCGTTTTCTCGGCCGCGTCATAGGCCTCCGGTACATTCGTGATAGCGCCCGCGAGCTTCGCGGCGTCACCTGGCCAAGCTTTCGGGACAGCCGCAGGCTTACAGGTGCCGTTATACTATTTTCTGTCGTGTTTGGGTTGTTCATAGCCGTTGTAGACTACGGACTCGATAAACTATTTCGGCAAATTCTCATCAAGTAAGGAGTTATTATGAGCACCACGAAACGATACGACACAAGCAAACAATGGTACGCCATCCACACCTACAGTGGCTACGAGGAAAAGGTCGCCGAGAGCATTCGCCAGCGCGCCGAATCACTCGACATGAAAGACAAGATTTTCGAGGCGCTCGTACCCAAAGAAAAGCAGATTGAGATCAAGAACGGCAAACGCAAGATTGTCGAAAAGCGAATCTTCCAAGGCTACGTGCTTGTGCAGATGAAACTAAGCGAAGATGCCTGGTACATTGTGCGCAACACGCCCAGCGTGACCGGCTTTGTGGGCAGCGGCACAGAACCAACCCCTGTTGACACAGAAGAAATAGAGAAGATTCAGAAGCGCATGGGCCTAGAGCAGCCAAAGCACAAGATAGATTACGCCATTGGCGAAGTTGTGAGCATTATAGACGGGCCATTCAAGGGCTTCGACGGTGCTGTGAGCGAACTAGACGCCCAAAAAGGCAAGCTGAAGGTGCTGGTGAACATGTTTGGCCGCGAAACCCCCGTCGAACTCGACTCTTTGCAAGTAAAACG